>JANLZT010000206.1:0-7402 GCA_031366465.1 Betaproteobacteria bacterium
CCGGTCCTCCACGCCTATCAGCCGGCCCAGCGCAAGCTGGCGTTCATGCGGGTCGGGGTACTCGATCAGCAGCGTCGCCTTCCAGTTGCTGCCGTCGGGCAGCAAGGCCGCATAGGCGTCGATCTCGCCCTGGATGCCGGCCGGCTCGAAGATCTTCTCGATGTGCAGCATCTCCTGGATCTGCCGGCGCACGGTGCGCTCGTCCTCGAACTGCAGGTGGAGGTGCTCACCCAGCCGCACGCTGCGCAAACGGCGGTGGGCGATGACGGCGGCTTGGCTGCCTTGGCGAGTCTTGGCGTAGGCCTCCAGCGTCAGCAGGCTGCTCGGGGTGATCTGGGTGACCATGCCGTGGCGGATGCTCATCGGAGTGGGTTCGGATTCAGCGGCCAGGCCGGCGGACTCGGGGTGCGGACTGCAGCGTCAGCGCTTGGGCGCTGGGTCAGTCAACCAGCGCGTCCAACGCCTTTTGGTAGCGGTGGGCATGCGAGCGTTCGGCCTTGGCCAGGGTCTCGAACCAGTCGGCGATGTCGTCGAAACCCTCGTCGCGGGCCGCCTTGGCCATGCCCGGGTACATGTCGGTGTACTCAAAGGTCTCGCCGGCCACCGCGGCGGCCAGATTCAGGCGGCTGCTGCCGATGGGCAGGCCGGTGGCCGGATCGCCCGAGCCACCCTCAAGAAACTCAAGATGGCCATGGGCATGGCCGGTCTCGCCGTCGGCGGTGGACCGAAACAGCGCGGCCACATCGGCCTGGCCCTCGATGTCGGCCTTGTTGGCGAAGTAAAGATAACGGCGGTTGGCCTGAGATTCAGCCGCAAAGGCGTCCTTCAGGTTCTGCTCTGTTTTTGAACCCTTCAAGCTCATGCAAGGCTCCTGGTGGGTAGGTGGCCCAGTGTCAGGCCAGACCCAGCAACTGCAGCGCATGGCGGTGCGCCAGGCCGGCCGGGTCCACCAGATCGTGCATCACGGTGAAGTGGTTCAGGCCCGGCAAGGCCTCACAGACAGGCACCGCTTCGGTCCCCCAGCGCTGTCGGATCAAGCCGTTCTGGCGCAAGAACTCGGCGCTCTCATCTGCCCCCACCAGCGCCTGCAAGGGCCCGCGCGGTTTGGGGAAATAGGCTGGGCTGAGGCGCTGCGCAGACGCCTCAGACAAGCGCAGGTCAGCCTGCAGAAACGGCGCCTGGCGCAGCGGCGCCAGATCGAACAAGCCCGACAGCGACAGCGCGCCGGCCACCAGCCGCTTGGGCAAATTGGCCGCCACCTGGTGCCAGCGGGTGCACAGCAGCATCGCCGCCAGGTGGCCGCCGGCCGAGTGGCCCACCAGGTGGATGCGCGAGGGATCACCGCCGTAGCGGGCGGCCTGGTGATAAGTCCAGGCCAGCGCCCGGCACATCTGCAGCGCGATGTCTTCGATGGTGACCGCCGGGCACAAGCCATAGTTGGGCACCACCACCATCGCCCCGGCCTGCACGAAGGACGGCGCGACAAACGAGAAATCCGACTTGTCCAAGGACCGCCAATAGCCGCCGTGGATGAACACCATCACCGGCGCGCCAGGGCTGCGGGCCGGGAACAGGTCCAGCATTTCAGCGGGCCCGCTGCCATAGGCCAAATCGGGCAGCACCGTCATGCGCGAGCGCGCCAGCGCCGACGCCTCGGCCCAGCGCGGCAGGATTTGCAGCGCCTCGGGCACCCGCGCCCGGTTGTTGTACTGGGCCTCAAACCAGGCCGAATCAGGGTGGGCCATGGGCCGCTCCAGGGTTTGCAGAAAGGGCCGTTTCTACCGCGAGTTGGGTGCTTCGGGCGCAACAGGCCTGCTGCTAGTGCAGTGTTCGATGCTGTTAGCAACTTAAGAAAACCGATGGATTTGCCGCTGTGGCTAGGCGCAAACCGCAGCCATGCCCAGTGGCATGGCGAGGATTTGCAACGACGCCACAGGGGCAAAGACTCGGTTTTATGTTGCGAATAGCGTCGAACACTGCACTAGAATCCGGCCGGTTCGTGGGGGCGTAGCTCAGCTGGGAGAGCGCTGCGTTCGCAATGCAGAGGTCAGGAGTTCGATCCTCCTCGTCTCCACCAGATTGACCCAAGGGGTTGCACCGACAGGCTGCAACCCCTTGTTGTTTCTGGGCTTCGAACGCCGCCTGACGATCAAAGTGCGCGCGCCGCCGGGCCCGGCGAGGCCTTGATCGGCATCGGATCATCCGCTACCCGATCAAGGCTGCCCGGCATCAAGTTGCCGGGCCCAGGAGGCTGCCGCTGTCAGCCCAGGTCAAAGCGGTCCAGGTTCATCACCTTGTCCCAGGCCGCGACGAACTCACGCACGAACTTCTGCTGGGCGTCTGCACTGGCATAGACCTCGGCCAGCGACCGCAGTTGGGAGTTCGAGCCGAACACCAGATCGACCACCGTGCCGGTCCACTTGATCGCGCCGGTGGTCCGGTCGCGGCCCTCCAGCACACCGGCTGCGCCGCTGGCGCGCTGCCAGGTGGTGCGCATATCGAGCAGGTTGACGAAGAAGTCGTTGCTCAAGGTGCCAGGGCGTTGGGTGAAGACGCCGTGGGCCGACTGGCCGGCATTGGCGTTCAGGGCGCGCATGCCGCCGATCAGCACCGTCATCTCCGGGGCTGTGAGCGTCAACAACTGCGCCTGGTCCACCAGCATCTCGGCGGCCGCCGCTTCGTAGCCCTTGCGGGCGTAGTTGCGGAAGCCGTCGGCCTTGGGCTCGAGCACGGCGAAGGCCTCGACATCGGTCTGGGCCTGCGAGGCATCGGTGCGGCCGGGCGTGAACGGCACCTTGACCTCGACGCCGCCCTGCTTGGCCGCAGCCTCGACAGCGGCGCAGCCGGCCAACACGATCAGGTCGGCCAGCGAGACCTTCTTGCCGCCGGACTGGGCCTGGTTGAAGTTGCGCTGGATCGCTTCGAGGCTGGCCAGCACGCTGGCCAAGGCCGCTGGCTGGTTGGCCTCCCAGCCATTCTGCGGCGCCAGGCGCAGGCGCGCGCCGTTGGCGCCACCCCGTTTGTCGCTGCCGCGAAAGCTTGCCGCCGACGCCCAGGCGGTGCTGACCAATTGCGGGATCGACAGGCCAGCGGCCATCACCTGGGCCTTCAAGGCCGTGATGTCCTGGTCATCGATCAACGGATGGTCGACGGCTGGCACCGGGTCTTGCCAAATCAGTTCTTCCTTGGGCACCAGCGGGCCCAGGTAGCGGGCGATCGGCCCCATGTCGCGGTGGGTGAGCTTGAACCAGGCGCGGGCGAAGGCGTCGGCAAATTCCTGCGGATTGGCCATGTAGCGGCGCGAGATCTTCTCGTAGGCCGGGTCCATGCGCATGGCCATGTCGGCGGTGGTCATCATCGGCGAGCGGCGCTTGGTGGGGTCATGGGCGTCCGGCACGATGTGCGCGGCCGGGTCCTTGGGCTGCCACTGGTGGGCGCCGGCAGGGCTCTTGGTGAGCACCCAATCGTGGCCGAACAGGTTCTCGAAGTAGCCGTTGTCCCACTTGGTGGGGTTGTTGGTCCAGGCGCCCTCGATGCCGCTGCTGATCAGGTCGCCGCCGATGCCCGTGCCGTGGGCGGATTTCCAGCCCAGACCCTGTTGCTCGATGGCCGCGCCCTCGGGCTCGCGGCCGACCAGGGCGGCGTCACCGGCGCCATGGGATTTGCCGAAGGTGTGGCCACCGGCGGTGAGCGCAACGGTCTCGGCGTCGTCCATTGCCATGCGGGCGAAGGTCTCGCGGATGTCGCGCGCCGACGCCAGCGGGTCGGGGTTGCCGTCCGGGCCCTCGGGGTTGACGTAGATCAGGCCCATCTGCACGGCCGCCAGCGGGTTCTCAAGGTCGCGCGAGTGCATGTCGCCGTCGGCGGTGTCATCGGTCGGCAGCACCGCGCCCGCCTTGTCGACGGCGCCGGGGCCATGGGCATAGCGCTTGTCGTCGCCCAGCCACTTGGTCTCTGCACCCCAATAGATGTCGGTCTCGGGCTCCCAGATATCGGGCCGGCCGCCCCCGAACCCGAAGGTCTTGAAGCCCATCGACTCCAGCGCCACATTGCCCGTCAGCACCAGCAGATCGGCCCAGGACAGCTTGCGGCCGTACTTCTGCTTGATCGGCCACAACAGGCGGCGAGCCTTGTCGAGGTTGACGTTGTCGGGCCAACTGTTGAGCGGCGCAAAGCGCTGCGAGCCACTGCCTGCACCGCCCCGGCCATCGCCGATGCGGTAGGTGCCAGCGGCATGCCAGGTCATGCGGATGAAGAGCGGGCCATAGTGGCCCCAGTCAGCCGGCCACCAATCTTGCGAATCGGTCATCAAGGCGTGCAGATCCTTGATCACGGCATCGAGGTCGAGGGTCTTGAATTCTTCGGCGTAATTGAACGCCGGGTCCATCGGATCGGACAGCGAGGAGTGCTGGTGCAGGATCTTCAGGTTCAACTGCTCGGGCCACCACTGCGCGTTGGACGGCCCTGCGGCGACCGCATGGGGGGGTACGGCTGCGGAGAACGGGCATTTGGTTTCGGTTGTCATGGGTCAATTTCCTTTGGTTCGTTCGCACCTGCGTGCTCGAGACGATATGGACTTCAGCTTGATCGGCAGGCCACCCTGGGTCGGCTTGCCCGACACGCCATCACGGCGGCTGGGCTGGCTTGCTCGTCGGGCGCCCCCTCACACAGAGGGTCGTCGCCCCCCGGCCTGCGCGGCAAGCCTAGGTAGATCGACATCATGAGTCGAGTTTATTGTTGCTATATCTTCGATAGTCTAAATGTATTGCGCGTGACGGCAGGCGGCTGGCTGGCTGGCGGCTGCTCAGCCCATCCAGCACCGCGCGTTGCCGAACATGCGCAGCCACGGGCTGGCGGCGGCCAGGTCGCCGGTGGCCCAGCTCATCTGCAGCTGGCGGAACACCCGCTCGGGGTGGGGCATCAGCGCGGTGAAGCGGCCGTCGGCGGTGGTCACTGCCGTCAAGCCAGCCGGGCTGCCGTTGGGGTTGGCCGGGTAGGCCTCGGTGGCCTGGCCGTGGTGATCGACAAAGCGCATCGCCTGATGCACATGCGCCGCATTGCCGCGCTGCGAGAAGTCCGCAAAACCCTCACCGTGGGCGACAGCAATCGGCAGCCGGCTGCCGGCCATGCCGGTGAAGAATGCCGACGGGCTGTCCAGCACCTCCACCAGGCTGAAGCGGGCCTCGAACTGCTCGCTCTTGTTGCGGGTGAAGCGCGGCCAGGCCTGGGTGCCGGGGATGATGGGCGAGAGTGCCGCCATCATCTGGCAGCCATTGCAAACGCCCAGCGCCAGGGTGTCGGGCCGGCTGAAGAAGGCTGAGAACTGCTCGGCCAGCGCCGGGTTGAACAGGATCGAGCGGGCCCAGCCCTCGCCGGCACCCAGCGTGTCGCCATAGCTGAAACCTCCGCAGGCCACCAAGGCCTGGAACTGGTCGAGCCGGGCCCGGCCGGCCTGCAGGTCGCTCATGTGCACATCGAAGGTCTCAAAACCCGCCAAGGCCATCGCATAGCTCATCTCGACCTGGGAGTTGACGCCCTGCTCACGCAGGATCGCCACCTTCGGCCGGGCCAGCTTCACGAAGGGTGCGGCGATGTTCTCGGCCGCATCAAAGCTTAGCTGCTGGTGCAGGCCGGGGTCGCCTGGCAGCCCGGCGGCGGCATGCTCACTGTCGGCGCAGGCCGGGTTGTCGCGCAACCGGGCGATGCGCCAGCTCACCTCGTCCCAGGCCTGTTGCAGATCACGCAGCGGCGCGCTGAACTGGGCCTTGGCATCGCGCCAGACCTCCACCACGCCGCGCGGGTTGGGCTGGCCAATCACATGGCTGTGGCGTGACAGCCCATGGCTGCGCAGCACGCCCATCACCGCATCGCGCTGGTCGCGGGCCACCTGGATCACCGCGCCCAGCTCCTCGTTGAACAGGGCCTTGAGCGTCAGCTCCTGGCGGCGCGCACTGATCTGGCCGGCCCAGTTCTTGGCGTCGCCCATCTCGGCCCGGCTGTCGCTGATGCCGTCGCCCTCAGTGACCAGCAGGTCGACGTTCAGGCTGACGCCCATCTGGCCGGCAAAAGCCATCTCGCAGACTGTGGCCCACAGGCCGCCGTCGCTGCGGTCGTGGTAGGCCAGCAGTTGGCCGGCACTGCGCAACTGGTTGATCGCGGCCACCAGGGCTTTGAGCATTGCCGGGTTGTCCAGATCAGGAACCCGATCTTGTGCAGGACAACCGAACTGCCCCACCACCTGCGCCAGCATCGAGCCCGCCATGCGCATCCGGCCCTGGCCCAAGTCGATCAGGATCAGCACCGTGTCGCCGGGCTGCAACTGCGGCGTCAGCGTGCCCCGAACGTCGGCCAGCGTGGCAAAGCCGGTGACGATCAGGCTGACCGGGGCCGTCACTTGCCGCTGCTCACCCGCCGCGTCTTGCCACTTCATGCGCATCGACAAACTGTCCTTGCCCACCGGGATACCGATGCCCAGCGCCGGGCACAGGTCCATGCCCACGGCCTTGACGGTGGCGTAGAGCGCGGCGTCCTCACCCGGCTCGCCGCAGGCCGCCATCCAGTTGGCTGAGAGCTTGATGCGCGACAGCTCGATCGGCGCGGCCAGCAGGTTGGTGACCACCTCGCCCACCGCCATGCGGCCGGACGCCGGCGCATCCAGCGCGGCCAGCGGCGTGCGCTCGCCCATCGCAAAGGCCTCGCCGCGATGGCCGGCGTAGTCGGCCAGCGTCACTGCGCAATCGGCCACCGGCACCTGCCAGGGGCCGACCATCGGGTCGCGGTGGCTCAAGCCGCCCACCGTGCGGTCGCCGATGGTGATCAAAAAGCGCTTGCTGGCCACCGTGGGGTGGCGCAGCACACGCAAGGCGACTTCGTCGAGCTTGACGCCCGTGAGATCCAGCGCGGGTGCGCTGCGCTGCACCGTCTGCACATCCCGGTGCAGCTTGGGCGGCTTGCCCAGCAGCACCTGCATCGGCATGGCTATCACCCGCTCACCGCCCGGGCCGTCCTCCAACACCAGGGTGGGCGCGTCGGTGGCCACGCCGACGATGGCAAAGGGGCAGCGCTCGCGCGCGCACATCTGCTCGAACAGCGGCAGCAGGTCGGGGTTGATCGCCAGGGTGTAGCGCTCCTGGCTCTCGTTGCACCAGATTTCCTTGGGCGCCAGGCCGGATTCCTCCAGCGGCACCTGGCGCAAGTCAAAAGTGGCGCCCTTGCCGGCACCGTCCACCAACTCAGGGAAGGCATTGCTGATGCCGCCCGCGCCCACGTCGTGGATGGCCAGGATGGGGTTCATGTCATGCGAGGCGCCGCCGGGCCGCTCCCAAGGCGGCTCGCCCCCCTCGGGGGGCTTGGGGGCTCCAAGACTCCAGCAGTGGTTGATGACCTCCTGGGCGCGGCGCTG
>JANLZT010000221.1:0-7114 GCA_031366465.1 Betaproteobacteria bacterium
GGCCAGGAGGTGGACGTGGCCGGCTCGCTGGCGGCCGGGCGTGAGCGCCTGAAGCTGGGTGCCTACGACGCGCTGGTGCTCGACCTGATGCTGCCCGACGGTGACGGCCTGGACCTGACCCGCGAGCTGCGCGCCGACGCCCGTTTCAAGCGCCTGCCGCTGTTGATGCTCACCGCCCGGGGCGAGCCGCTGGACCGGGTGCTGGGCCTGGAGCTGGGCGCCGACGACTATCTCGCCAAGCCCTTCGAGCCGCGCGAGTTGCTGGCCCGCATCAAGGCCTTGCTGCGCCGCGCCCAGCCGGCACCGCCGCACGAGGACATCCTGCGCTTCGGCCGGCTGGAGATCGACCTGGCCGCGCGCCAGGCCCGCATCGACGCCAAGCCCTGTGATCTCACCGGCCACCAGTTCGACCTGCTGGTGGTGCTGGCGCAAGGCGCCGGGCGGGTGCTCAGCCGCGACCAGATCATGGACTGCCTCAAGGGCCATCCGATGGAGGCCTTTGATCGCAGCATCGACGTGCATGTCTCGCGCATCCGCGCCTGCATCGAGGACGACCCCAAAAACCCCAAGCGCGTGCTCACCGTGCGCGGCTCGGGCTATGTCTTCGCCCGCAAGCAAGATGCGGATGATTGACATTGCGCCACTGGCAAGCAAGCCGGCACCGGCCGCTTGCAAGCCGCCGCGATGAAATCGCTCTACCTGCGCATCTGGCTGACCGTGGTGGCCGCGCTGGCGCTGTTTGCGCTGGTCTCGGGCTGGATGTGGCAGCGCCATGTTGACCAGGAGCGGGTGCGCTTCGAGGCCGCCGCCACCGAGCGCCTGGCGGCCTGGGCCGAGCTGGTGCAGCGGGCCCTGCCCGGCGCCGATGCGCCGCTGGCCGAACAGGCCGACGCATTGCGCGAATGGTCGGCCCGCTTGCGCATGCCGCTGGCCCTGGACGACCGGCGTGGCGGGCGCATCGCGGCGTCTGACAGCTTCTTGCGCCGCGAAGCCGAGGGCGGCACGCGCGCGGCGATGGCGGCCCGGCTGGACGATGGCCGCACGCTGTGGCTGGCCCGCCGTGGCCCGCGCCGCCAGGCGCCCGACGGCGCGGGCTATCCCGCCAGCGACGAGGCGATGGCCCGCCACGGCCCGCCTGCGACGGCGGATGGCATGCGCCCGCTGCGCGGACCGATGTTGGGACCGATGCTGGGCGACCATGCGCCCGGGCCGGCGCTGGGCGGGCGTGGCTGGGCGCCGCCCGCTGGGGCCGAGCCCGAGCATGGGCTGGGCCTGCCCGGCATTGCCGGCCTGCCCTTCAGCCAGGGCCTGCCACAGGCTCTGGGCCCCTTGATCCTGGTGGCGATGCTGTTTGTGGCGGTGGCGGCGGGGGCCTTCCCGGTGGTGCGCCGCCTGACGCGCCGGCTGGAGGCGCTCAAGCAGGGGGTGCAGGCCTTCGGCGCCGGCAATCTGTCGCAACGGGTGGACGCCGCCGGCAGCGACGAAGTGGCTGCCGTGGCCGCCACCTTCAACCTGGCCGCCGAGCGCATCGAGACCCTGGTGCAGAGCCACCGCTCGCTGCTGGCCAATGCCAGCCACGAACTGCGCTCGCCGCTGGCCCGGCTGAAGATGGCGGTGGCGCTGTATGCCGAGATGCCCGACGCCCAGCGCGCCGGCCTGCGCCGTGAGATCGATGCCAATGTGGCCGAACTGGACGCCCTGGTCGAAGAGGTGCTGCTGGCCAGCCGGCTGGAGGCCGGCAAATCGCTCGACCCCGACGGCACGGTCGACTTGCTGGCGCTGGCGGCCGAAGAAGCCTCGCGCTTCGATGCCGAGGTCGAGGCGGTGGGCGATGCGCCGCCGCTGCCGCTGCTGGCCAGCGAGCGCCTGCTGCGGCGTGCGCTGCGCAACCTGCTGGAAAACGCCCGGCGCTACGGCGGCGGCCAGGTGAGCGTGCAGGTGGCGGCCGGGCCGGGCGGCGGGGCCCGGGTGAGCGTCTGCGACTGCGGCCCGGGCGTGCCACCGGCGCTGCGCGAACGCATCTTCGAGCCTTTTTTCCGCCTGCCCGGCCATGCCGAGCGCGAGGGCGGCGTCGGCCTGGGCCTGAGCCTGGTGCGCCAGATCGCGCAGCGCCACGGCGGCAGCGTGCAATGTGCGCCGCGCGAGGGCGGCGGTAGCTGCTTTGTGCTCAGCTTGCCGGGGGCGGTGGCGGCAGCGGTTGTAGCTGCGGCTGGGCCGGCGCCGGCCGCTGCTGCGCCAGCACCCAGGCCAGCAAGCCACTGAGCAGCAAGGCCGCCAGCGTCAGCCCGGCGGTGGACGCCACCCAGAAGCCGCGCGCGCCATGCCAGCTGTCGGGCACCCAGGCCGCCGGGTGGAAGGCCAGCGCATAGCCACCGCCCAGCCCGACCCCCCACATCGAGACCACGAACACCAGCATCGGAGCGGTGGTGATGCGCCAGGCCCGCAGCACAAACGCCGCCACGGTCTGCACCGCGTCCGCCGCATGGAACAGCGCCACCCAGGCCAGCAAGGGCCCGGCGGCGGCCACCACGGCGGCATTGCCGGTGTACAGGCCCAGCAGCGCATCGCGGGCCGCGTAGACGCAGCCGCCCACCGCCAGCGCCAGCGCCCCGGTGAACTGCAGGCCATGCCAGCCCAGCCGCCGTGCATCGGTCAGGTCACCGGCACCGATGCGCTGGGCCACCAGGGTGCTGGTGGCATTGCTCAGGCCCAGCGGCAGCATGAACAGCAGCGACACCAGGTTGACCGCGATCTGGTGGCCGGCCACCGCTGTCTCGCCCAGCCGCGAGATGAAGATCGCCATGAAAGCAAAGCCACTGACCTCGATCAGGATCGACAGCCCCATCGGCAGGCCCAGCCGCAGCAGCCCCCGCAGCGCCGGGATGTCGGGCCGCCACAGGCCCGGTGCGCCCAGGCTGAAGCGCTGGTAGAAGGGGTCGCGCCGCAGCAGCCACAGTGCCAGCCCGGCCTGCGCCCACATCACGACCAGGGTGCCCAGGCCACAGCCCACCACGCCCAGCGCGGGCAGGCCCAGCGCCGGCACACCGGCCACCAACGCCAACGACAGCGGCAGCTTGAGCGCCAGCCCGCCCAGTTGCAGCGCCATCACCGCCTTGGGCCGCGACACCGCGATGTTGAAACCCCGGTAGACGGTGAACACCAGCGACGCCGGCAAGGCCAGCGCCAGCATCAGCAGATAGCCGCGCACCTTTTCGGCCACCGCCGGGCTGGCCTGTGACAACGCCAGAAACGGCCCGGGAAAGGCCAGCAGCGCACTGCCCAGCCCCGCCAGGGCCAGCGCCAGCCAAAGTGCTTGCCAGGCCTGGTGGCCGGCCTCGGCCAGCTTGCCGGCGCCGAACAACTGGCCGGCAATCGGGCTGATCGCCAGCACCACGCCCATCAGCCCGACAAACACCGTGATGTAGGTGGCCCCACCCACCGCCAGCGCCGCCAGGTCGGTGGGCGAGTGGCGCGCCACCAGCACCGTGTCCACGGTGCCGAAGGCCAGCACCGCCACCTGGCCGACAAACACCGGCCAGGCAATCGGCACGATGCGCCGCACGCTGGCCCACAGGCCGCCGCTCACCGGCGCGAGCTTTCTCGCGCGCCAGGCCCGGGTTGGGGCGATGTGGTCGGCTCGGCCTGGCTGGCCCCGGCCCGTTCTGCATAGCGGTTGAAGCGCCAGGCCGTGCCCTCCATCGTGATGCGGTGCCAGACATCGCGCTTGTCGCCCGGCGACAGCAGTGGCCACCGCTGCACCTCTTGCTCGGTGCGGCCGCAGCCCTTGCACAGCGCGTCGCCCTGGGCGGTGGAGCAGATCGCGATGCAGGGCGCATCGGGGGTCTGCGCATACCAGGCCAGCCAGGCCTGGGCAGCAGCGGCCGGCAGGGTGGCCTCGTCGGCCTGGCCTTCGCGGTAATACACCATCAGCGCATAGACCTCGGCCAGCGCCAGCACCTCGGCGCAGGCGGTGATGCCGTCGGGCGATGGCGAGCGCTGGCGCCACCAGTTGATGGCGGCCTCGATGTCGATGATGTGGATGCCGGCCATGGCGTCGGGCTTGCAGCGGGCGCGGCGCTGGCGCGCCGGGTGGTGAAGGGGGGCGTGAGCATAGCGCCGTTGGTGGGCCGGGCGGCGTTCTGACGGTGGCGGCGGCCATGCATACTTGCCCATGCGATCCGATGACCCTTGCAGCCCGGCGGGCCGCCGCCACCCGCCCCGGCGGCTGCGCGCCACGGCGCTGTTGGCCATGCTGGCCGGGTTGGCCGGGTTGATGTTGGCGCCGCCGGTGCCGGCCGGCGAGTTCAGCGACGAGTTTGATCGCCAGCGCTTCAAGGACGCCTTCCAGCACGAGATCGCCTTCCGCGAGGCCGCGCTGCATGTGGCCTGGGGCGCCGAGCCGCTGTGCGACGACACCACCGAGATCGAGCCGCTGGTGCTGTGGTCGGTGCGCAGCATGCGCCAGGGCTTGTCGGCGCACCAGCAGACGCTGTTCACCCAGGCCACCGGCATGGACGAGCACTGGCGCATCGCCTGGCTGGACGAGAGCGCGGCCGACGAGCTCAAGCCCGGCCAACGGGTGCTGGCGGTCAACCAGCGGCCGCTGCCGGCCCCGGGCGCCAAGCTGGAGATCACCGCCGTGCTGCGCGGCGGGTCGGCCATGACGGTGGACGACCAGGCCTTCTGGACCGTGCTGCACCAGGCCCGCGACGAGGCCAATGCCGATTCATCGATGACCCTCACGCTGGAGGGCGGGCGCGAGGTCAAGGTGTCCACCCAGACCGGCTGCGCCGGCACGGTGCTGGCCAGCGCCTTTGACAACGAGCCACAGAACTTCCAGCGCCAGGACGGCCGGCGCAGCAAGATCCCCGGCAATGCGCTGCTGGAGGCCCGCAGCCGCGATGAGCGGCGCTGGCTGGCGGCCTTTGGCACCTACTTTCTGGCCAGCGAGGGGTCGATCCTGCGCCAGCGCACGTCTGACAACACCGCCAATGCCTTCATGATCGGCAAGGTGTTGGCGCTGGCCCTGCCCGGCGCCGGCACCGTGCTCTCAGCGGTCGAGGCCCAGGCCCAGCGCGGCCTGCAGGTCGATGGCCTGGTGGGCGGCGCTGATCTGTTTGCCAACGAGGTGGTGATGGCGATGGGCGGCGACCCGTCGGTCGGCTTGCAACTATCGGACCGGCTGCAGGCCAAGGGCGTGGCGGCCGATGTGCTGGTGATGAGTGCCTTCCGCCGCTCGAATGTCGAGATCCATTTGCGCCAGCTCAAGGACATCGAGGCGGCCCGCCGCAAGGCTGAGCTGGACGCCGAAATTGCCGAGGCCAGCGCCGCTGCAGGCACAGCGGCGGCGCTGCCCAAGGCCGATGCGGCGTCAGCGCCGGCACCGGCGGCCAGCCGTTGAGCGGGGCTGGCGGCTGCGGATTGATCTTCGTGGCGGCGGTCCCGGTGGCGGACAAGCCGCGTAAGGTCTGGCCAGGCGCCGCGACTCATGGCTTGCCGCCGTCGCGGCCTTCAGGAGCGTCCATGTCGTCTGTATCAACCGGTCGGTCGGGTCTATCAGTGGTTTTGGCCGGCGCCGCACTGGCCGCATCGGCAGCCGCTGTTGCCGCCGATCCGGCCACCAACTGCCAGGCCCACTCAGGCGAGCGCCAGGCGATGGTGATCGAGCTCTACACCTCGGAGGGCTGCAATTCCTGCCCACCGGCCGACCGCTGGCTGTCCAGCCTGAAGGGCCGGCCCGAGGTGCTGGCAGCGGCCTTCCATGTCGATTACTGGGACCGGCTGGGCTGGGTGGATCGCTTTGGCAGTGCCCGGCACACCGAGCGCCAGGCCCAGCAGCAACGCAGCTCGGGCGCGGGTTTCAGCTACACGCCGCAGGTGCTGGCCAATGGCCGGGACTGGCGCGGCGCGCCCACGCTGCCGATCCTGGACAAGCCGGCCCTGGTGCAGTTGGACGCCCGGCGCGTCTATGAGCGGCAAGTGGCGGTGCAGGTGGCGCCCAAGCCGGGTGCGCCGCAGCGGCTGGCGCTGTGGTGGGCGCTGCTGGAGGACGGCCATGTTTCGGCGGTGCGCGCCGGTGAGAACCAGGGCGTCACCCTGCACCACGACCATGTGGTGCGCCAGTACGGCCAGGTGCCGGCCTGGGCCGCCAGCCCGGGTGCGGCGGTGCCGGTGCAGGTCAACCTGGCGCCCCCACAACGCGAAAACGGGCCCAAGGCCCGTTTGCTGCTGGTGGTGACGGACGCCGCCACCGGTACGCCGCTGCAGGCGCTGCAACTGGGCTGTTGAACCCCGGGCTGTTGACCGGCCCGGTCGCAGCAGGAAATCAGCGCGGACTGCGGCGCGGGCCGAAGGGCTTGCCGCCGCCGCCAAAACCGCCGCCGGCCGGCTTGCCGCCGAAGGCCGGACGGGCCGGGCGATCGCTGTTGAAGCCGGCGTTGCCGCCCGCTCCACCGGCATTGCCAGCAAAGCCACGCGGGGCCTGGTTGCGGCTGTCATTGCGGAAGCCGCCTTCGCGGAATCCGCCCTGGGCCGGGCCGTTGTCCTGGTGGCTCCGTGGGTCGCGGTTGTCGTCACCGCGGAACTGGCCGCCGTTGCCGCCAAAGCCGGCGCCTTGCTTGGCGCCAAAACTGCTACCAGAACCACCACCAAAACCACCGGCAGGCCGGCGATCAGCGCCAAAGTTGCCACGGTCCGGGCCGCGATCAGGCCCACGCTCAGCCCCACGATCAGCCCCACGATCAGCCCCACGCTCGGCAAAACGATCACCCCCGCGCGGCGCACCGAAGCTTGGCCGGCCGCGGCTGGCAAAGGCCGGGCGCGGGCCGTTGCCCGGGCCGTTCATGGTCGGCGCGGTGTACTTGGGCTCCAGGCCCGCCACCACGCTGACGGCGATGGGCTGGGTGGTGAAGCGCTCGATGCGGCGGATCATGCCGACGTCGCGGCGCTCGGCCAGCGTGATCGCCAGGCCGTTGCGGCCGGCCCGGCCGGTGCGGCCGATGCGGTGGATGTAGTCCTCGGGCTTCATCGGCAGGCCATGGTTGATGACATGGCTGATGGTGGGCACGTCGATGCCGCGGGCGGCCACGTCGGTGGCCACCAGCACCCGCAGGTG
>JANLZT010000252.1:0-14542 GCA_031366465.1 Betaproteobacteria bacterium
AAGTCCAGCCCGCTGGCATCGGCCCGCGCCAGGTCGGCATAGCTGCGGGCATCACCGGCCGCTGTGAAGTCATGGGGCCGGCCGGTGGCGCTGAGCAATTGCACCAGCCGGATGTCGGTCTGGCTGCGGAGGTACTGCAGATTGCTGACCTCGAAGGACTGGATGTAGACCGGCGCCTTGGCGCTGTTGCCATAGCTGGCATGCAGGATGGCCAGCAGTTTGTCCTCCATGCGCGGCAGGCCCTTGGCATCGGTGAAGCGCTTGAAGTAGCTGGGGTGCTTGGTCTCGGGGTAGATGCCGATGCTGCGGCCGAGCCGGGCCGAGCTGGCCTGGGCCAGGTCTATCACCTCCTGCAGCGTGGGCAGCGGCGACTGGTCGTTGTAGGCATTGTTGGCGCTGCGCAGATCGCGCAAGCGCTCCTGGGCGCGGATGTCGGCACGCAGCTCGGCGGCGGTGAAATCCTCCACCCACCAGCCACCCACCTTGGCGCCGTCCAGGGTCTTGACCTGCAGCCGGCTGGCGTATTGCGGCAGCTGCCAGACATTGGTGCTGGTGTCGCTGCGGTTGAGCACCGGCAGGCCGTCGGCCATCCGGATGCTGCCGTCGGGGGTCAGCTCCACCCGGGCCAGCATCGGCTCGTGGCGGGCCACCAGCTCGCCGTCCTGGGTCATCACCAGGTCGGGCTCGATGTAGTGGGCACCCTGGCTGATGGCCAGCGCATAGCCGGCCAGGGTGTGCTCGGGCCGGTAGCCTGCGGCACCGCGGTGGCCGATCACAAAGGGGGCAGCGCCGCTCAGCGTGGGGGCGTCGGCGGCCTGTGCCGGCACACTCGCCAGGCCGCTGAGGGCCAGCCAGGCGGCGGCCCACAACCGGGCCCGCCAATCGCTGCGTTGGAGGGGCTGGGTCATGGCGTCTCCTGGGGTTTGAGGGCCCAGTGTGGCAGCGGCCCGCCGGGCCCGCACCCGGGGTCGCCCGCTTGACACCGGGCGCGGCCGGCGCTGCGGCACACTGTTCACCAGCCCACAGCAGGAGGCCCCCGATGGGACCATTGACCGGATTGCGCGTTGTTGAACTGGCCAGCATCGGCCCCGGCCCGATGTGCGCGATGCTGCTGGCCGATCTGGGCGCCGAGGTGCTGCGCATCGACCGCACCGAGCCCAGCGGCCTGGGCGTGCCCCTGGACACCCGCTTCGATGTGACCGGGCGCAACCGGCGATCAGTAGCGCTGGACATCAAGCAGCCGGCCGGGCTTGATGCCGCGTTGCGCCTGATCGACCGCGCCGATGTGCTGATCGAGGGCTGGCGCCCCGGCGTGGCCGAGCGCCTGGGCCTGGGCCCCGAGGTCTGCCTGGCGCGCAACCCCGGTCTGGTGTTTGGCCGCATGACCGGCTTTGGCCAGACCGGCCCGCTGGCCCAGGCCGCCGGCCATGACCTGAACTACATCGCGCTGACTGGCGCGCTGCACGCCATCGGTGGCGGGGCCAAGCCGGTGCCGCCGCTCAACCTGGTGGGCGACTACGGTGGCGGCGCGCTCTACCTGGCCTTTGGCCTGCTGGCGGCGATCTTCGAGCGCAGCCGCTCTGGCCAGGGCCAGGTGGTGGACGCGGCGATGGTGGACGGTGCGTCGTCGCTGATGAGCATCTTCTTTGGCATGGCCGCTGCCGGCCGCTGGGATACCGACGCCCGCGCGGCCAATCTGCTGGACGGCGGCGCACCCTTCTACGACACCTATGCCACCGCAGACGGCCGCTGGGTGTCCATCGGCGCGCTCGAACCCAAGTTCTTTGCCGAGCTGGTGCAGCGCATCGGCCTGGACCCCAGTTTTGTGCGGCGCCAGTACGACCGCCGCTGCTGGCCCGAGATGCGGGCGGCCATCGCCGCGCTGATCCAGGCCAGGAGCCGCGACGAGTGGAGCGCCCTGCTCGAAGGCAGCGACGCCTGCTTCGCCCCGGTGCTCACCTTGGCCGAGGTGGCCCGCCACCCGCATGCGCAAGCCCGCCAGGCCTATACCGAGGTGGCCGGGGTGGTGCAGCCGGCACCGGCGCCGCGCTTCTCGCGCAGCCAGCCGGCCCAGCCCAGCCCGGCAGTGGCCGCCGGCACCCATACGCTGGCGGTGCTGGCCGAGCTGGGTTTCAGCGACGCCGAGATCTCAGCGCTGCAGGCCAGCGGTGCCGCCCTGTCGGCCTGATCCGCAGCCCCCAGCCCACCAGGAGCCCCCGACCATGACCACACATACTGCTGCCAGCCTGCCCGCCGCCGCCCCGGGCGCCACCGTGCTGGCGCGCGCCGCCGCGTCGCTGATCGTGCTGCGCGACAGCCCGCGCGGCCCCGAGGTGCTGCTGCTGCGCCGCGCTGACCGGCCCGGCGACCAAAACAGCGGCGCCTGCGTCTTCCCCGGTGGCTTGCTGGATGCCAGCGACAGGGGCCACTACGAGCGCTGCGACGGTCTGGATGACACGGCGGCCAGCGCCCGGCTGGGCCTGGCCCAGGACGGCCTGCACTACTGGGTGGCCGCCGTGCGCGAGTGTTTTGAAGAGGCCGGCCTGCTGTTTGCCAGCCAGCCCCAAGGCGGCCTGGCCGACCTGCATGCGCTGCCGGCGGATGCGGTGGTGGCGATGCGCCGGGCCCTGCATGCCAACCAGATCGGCATGGCCGAGGTCTGCCAGCAACTGGGCGTGCGCTTGGCGGTCGGCCGGCTGGCCTATTTCAGCCACTGGATCACGCCCAAGGGCCTGCCCAAGATCTTCGACACCCGCTTCTTCATCGCCGAGGCGCCCGCCGGCCAGACCGCCGTGCACGATGCCACCGAGACGGTAGAGCTGCTGTGGCTGACGCCGGCCGAGGCGGTGGCCCAGGCCCGCAGCCTCAAGCTGATGAACGTGACCCAGCGCACGCTGCAGCAGCTCAGCGGCTTTGCCAGCACAGCGGCGGCGCTGGCCTGGGCGCGGGCCCAGGCGCAAGTGCCGGTCAACCGGCCGCGCATCGGCCAGTCGGCCAAAGGCCGGCAGCCGGTCAACCTGGGGGATTGGTCCTATGCCGAGCTGGGCAGGCTCGACCCCGACGGCCATGGCCAGGCCGGCACCGACCTGCTGCCGGGCCGGCCGGTGTGGCTGTCGCCCCGGGTGCTGCGGGTCACCGCCAACAACGGCAGCATGATGACCGGGCCGGGCACCAACAGCTACTTCATCGGTGCCCCGGGCAGCGATGACTGGGCCCTGCTCGACCCGGGCCCCAGTGACGCCGACCATGTGCAGGCCCTGCTGGCCGCTGCGCCGGGCCGCATCACCCGCATCCTGGCCACCCACACCCACAAAGACCATTCCCCCGCCGCCGTGCCGCTGCAGGCCGCCAGTGGCGCGCCCACCTTCGGCAGGGTGGCCGACCACCCGGAGTGGCAGGACGCCAGCTTCCAGCCGCAAACCGTGCTGGCCGACGGTGACCGGCTGGTGCTGGGCGATGGCGTCACGCTGCGCGTGCTGCACACCCCCGGCCATGCCAGCAACCACCTGTGCTTCTTGCTGGAGGAAGAAAAACTGCTGTTCACCGGCGACCACCTGATGCAGGGCAGCACGGTGGTCATCAACCCGCCCGACGGCGACATGGCGGTCTACCTGGCGTCACTGCAGCGCCTGCTGGCTGAGGACCTCGACTGGCTGGCGCCCGGCCACGGCTTCCTGATCGACCAGCCGCACGCGGTGGTGCGCAAGACCATCGCCCACCGGCTGGGCCGCGAGGCCAAGGTGCTGGCGGCCATGTCGTCCACGCCCACGCCCGAGGCCGACTTGCTGGCCGCCGTTTACGCCGACACGCCCCAGGCCCTGCACGCGATGGCGCTGCGCTCACTGCGGGCCCATCTGCTCAAGCTGCAGGCCGAGGGCCGGGTGCTGGCGCAGGCCGGGCCGACCTGGCGATTGCTGCCCGCCGATCCAGCCGGGCCGGGGTCGCAAGGCGCCGCCGCATGACGGCGCGCCCGCCGGATTTCAGCGCCGTCCGGGCGATCTTGCAGGCCGAGATCGACCAGCAGCGCCTGGCCGGCGTGTCGGCCGCCGTGCTGCTAAACGGTGAGCTGATCGAGCAGGTCTGCCTCGGCCAGGCCGACCTGCAAAGCGCTGAGCCACTGCGGCTGGACCACATCCACCGCGCCTTCAGCAACACCAAGCTGATCACCTCGGTGCTGGTGCTGATGTTGGTGGACCAGGGCCTGCTGGGCCTGGACGACCCGGTGCGCGAGTGGCTGCCGGCGCTGGGCCGGCTGCGGGTGCTGCGGCCCGGCGCCAGGGCGCTGAATGACACCCTGCCGCTGGCCACCGATATCAGCATCCGCCACCTGCTCAGCCACCAGGCGGGCTTCAGCCACGGCGTGTTCGACCCCGGCACGCTGATCTACCAGGCCTACCTGGCGGTGGGTGTGCGCCAGCCCGGCAGCACCCTGGCCGAGATGATCGACCCGCTGGCCAGCCTGCCGCTGCTGTTCCAGCCGGGCCAGGGCTGGGAATATTCAATCGCCCCCGACGTGCTGGCCCGGGTGGTCGAGATCATCACTGGCCAGCGCTTTGGCGCCGCGCTGCAGCAGCGCCTGTTGCGGCCGCTGGGCATGGTTGATACCGGCTTTGTGCTGCGGCCTGAGCAGCTACCCCGGCTGGCCGCGCTCTACCGGGGTGACCTGCTCGATGTGATGAAGCCCGGCTTGAAACGCCTGGACGACACGCCCTGGCCCGGCGCCTACCGGCAGCCGGTGCCGCGTGAATCGGCCGCCGGTGGCCTGTTCACCACCCAAGCCGACATGCTGGCCCTGCTGCGCCGGCTGATGCCCGGCCCGGCCGCGATGCTGCAGCCGGCCACGCTGGCGGCGCTGTTCACTGACCAGTTGGCGGCACCGCTGTGTGTGCAGTTCGCTCAGCGCGGGCCGATGCCCAGCCTGGGCTTCGGCCTGGGCGGGGCCGTCACGCGCCGGCCCTCAGCCCTTCAGGCTGCCGCAGCGGTGGGCGAGTTGCAGTGGGGTGGGCTGGCCGGCACCCACTGGTTCATCTCACCGCGCACCGGCCTGGCCGGGGTGGTGATGGCCCAGCGCTTCATGGGCTTCTGGCACCCGTTCTGGTTTGCCTACAAGGACCTGGTTTACCGGGCGATGGGTTGAGGTTTGCTGGGCTTGCCCACGGCCTCGCAGATTTCACCCGGTTCGCCAGGCGCGCGGCAGCCACGCTCCGCCCGTCAGCTCGTTTGCGCGAGCAGCAAAAGCCAGTGTGTGGCCATCGGTGGGCTGGGCATTGCCAGCGCCGCGGTTGCGAAAAATAAACATATAATTTATTGATTAATCAACAATCGTTAAACTATATGTTATGACCAAGGCGTCCTCTGCGCTCGCTCAACTGCCACCATCAACGGTCGCCGCGCTTGAGCAACTCGGCGCCGACTTGGCGGTTGCCCGGCTGCGCCGCAAAGAGTCGCTCAAGACCTGGGCCAAACGCATCGGTGTCAGCGTGCCCACCCTGCTGCGCCTGGAGGCTGGACAGCCCAGTGTCAGCCTGGGCGTTCTTGCGACGGCGCTCTGGCTGATCGGCCGCGACGCTGCCCTGGCGACCTTGGCCACACCCAAGGAGGACCGCGGTGCGCTTGAACTGGACGTGCGGGCGGCCGAGACACTGGGCAGGCAGCGCGCTCGCGCCACGGCGCAGGCCAGGCTCAAGCGGGCGTCGAAGCGCCCGGCCCGGCAAGACGGCGTTGTGCGGGCCGATGCGCCGGGCAAGACCCAAGCAGTCCCCGAGGCGGGTCCGAAAGCGCCAGGCGCATGAGGCACAACGAGCTGTACCTCTGGGACATGGCAGACCCGGCCACGCCGCGCTGTGTCGGCCAGCTCCGCCTGGTCGACGCCGGCAAGGGCGTTTCGCTGCAGTACAGCGCAGACTGGCTGGCCTGCGGCTTCGCGCTCAGCGAAGACCTGCCGCTCATCGACATTGAGCATTTGCCGCGTTGGAAAGGCATGGCGGTCGGCGCCGTCGACGATGCCCGGCCCGACCGTTGGGGCGAGCGCGTCATCCAGGTCCTCGACAAGCCGGCGCGGCTGTCCCTGATGGAGTACCTGTTCTACGCCGGCGACGACCGCTTCGGCGCGCTGGGCGTATCGACCTCGGCCGAGGCCTACCTGCCCCGCAGCCGGAGCCCGTTGCCGCGGCTGGCGCAGGCCCAGAAGCTCAGCGAGGTCGTCCACAAGGTCAGCCACCGGGAGCCGGTCAACGACATCGAACGCCGCATGCTGACCGCAGGTGGCAGCTTCGGTGGCGCCAAGCCCAAAGCCCTCGTCGACATCGCCGGTGAGCAGTGGGTCATCAAGTTCTTCAACAACGAACCCATCGACGTGCCGCTGATTGAGCACGCGTCGATGACGCTGGCCAGTCTGGCCGGCATCGAAGTGGCCGAGACCCGGGTGGTGGTGCTGGTCGGCGAGCACGCGCTGGCGGTGCGCCGCTACGACCGGGACGGTGCCCGGCGCATCCACTGCATCTCGGCGGGCACCGCGCTGCGCGCGCAGACCGTCGCAGGCCAGGAGCCCGAGCTGAGCTACCCAGGCCTGGCCCAGCTGTTGCGCCGCGCCGGGGTGGCCGACGGCGACCAGAATCTTCGTGACATGCAGGAGCTGTTCCGCCGGATGGTGTTCAACATCCTTATCGACAACACCGACGACCACGAAAAGAACCACGCGCTGATGGTGCTGGAGCCCACCCGCCAGGGCCGGTACCGGTTGGCACCGGCCTATGACGTGCTGCCCACCAACTCCGGCCAGGGCTGCCAGGAGTTCATCGTCGGCACCGGCCAGCGGGATTCGACGCTGGCCAACGCGATGTCGCGGTGCGAGCTGTTCGGCTGCACGCCGACGCAGGCCGCCGCCGAGGTGAGTCGGGTCATCCAGGTGGTTGACGGGTGGCGGCAGCACTTCGCGGCCTGCGGGGTCACGCAAGCTGATCTCGACAGCCTGGCCGAGCGCATCGACGGTGACCCGCTACTGAGCCAGCGGCGGGCCTTCAATCCCGCCGACTATGCGGCGCCCAAGCGCCGACCCCGCCAGGGCAGCCCATTCAGCAGGTAGGCGCCACGCAGCCATGGCCCCTGACCGGGCTCGCCCACGGCCTCGCAGCGCTCGGCCGGTTCGCCAGGCACGCAACAGGCCGCAGGGCCTGTTGCATGTCAGTGCTCACCCACCCGCTGACTTCAGCAACTCAGCCACCTCGGCCTGCCTGGCGAAGGCACTGCCCAATTTGGCCAGGGTGCCCAGCTCGGTGCGGGCGCTGGGTTTGTCGCCGGCCTGCAAATGCAGCTTGGCCAATTGCAGCCGGAACTGCGCTGCGTCAGGGGCGGCGGCCACCACCTTGGCCTGCACCTCCAGCGCGCGCGGCAGTTGGCCCTCGGCGGCCAGGCAGAAGGCCAGGGTGTCCATCAGGGCCGGTGCGTCGCTGCTCAAGGCCAGTGCCTTCTCGGCCATCGCCACCGAGCCCGGCTTTTTCTGCATCGCCATCACATAGGCCAGGTTGTTGAGCGCCAGCACATTGGCGGGCTGGGCCTCCAGCACTTGGCGGTAGAGGGTCTCGGCGCCGGCCTGGTCACTCAGGGCCATCGCGGTGTCGCCCAGGTATTGCACAAAGCCGATGTCGGCTGGGTGGGCCTTGCGCCAGTCGCCGGCCAGCTTGTCGGCATCGGCCAGCTTCTTGCCGGCCACCAGCGCGGTGTGCAGGCGCTGCACGGCGTCGCCCGGGTTCTGGCGGCTCAGGGCCTTGCGGAAGGCGGCAGCGGCGTTGTCCCAGTTTTTCTGGCGCAGTTCGATGTCGCCCTCGATGGCATGGCCCACCGCCTCGTCAGGCCGCTGGGCCTGCACCGCGCGCGCCACCAGCAGGGCCTGCGCCGGCTTGCCCTCGCTCAGGGCCAGGCTGGCCTGGGCCTGCTGCACCTGCAGCGATTTGGGGGCGATCTCGGCGGCCTTGCGCACCGCCGCAGCCACCCCGGCGCTGTTTTTGGCCATCGCGTAGGCATCGGCCAGGCGCAACTGCGGCAGCGGCGATTTGGGGCTCAACTGGGCCAGCTTGTTGAAGGTGCTGACGGCTTGCTGGGTGTCGTTGAGCGCCAGATGGGCGCGGCCCGTGCGGTCGAGGATCTCGACGTTGTCCGGGAACACCGCCAGTGCGGCCTGTGCTGCGGCCAGCGCCGGCTTGATCAGGCGTTTGGCCATCAGGTGGTCCACCAGCAGCAGCCGGGCGGTGAGCTCGGTGGGCTCGGCCTTGACGGCCTTCTCCAGCCATTGGGTGGTCTCCTCGGTCTTGGCGCCACTGCGCGCACCGATCTCGGCCAGTGCCAGCATCGCCCCGGCATGCTTGGGCTGGCGCACCAGCACCGCCTCGAAGCGCGCGCGGGCGGCGGCGGGTTGCTTCTCGGCCAGGTCGAGGGCGGCCAGGCCGGCCAGCGCCGGCATGAAATCCGGGCTGCCGACCAGCGCCTTCTCGAAGTGCTTGCGCGCACCGGCGGCGTCGTTGCGCTGCAGCGCGATGCGGCCCCGCAGTTGGTCGGGCAGGGGCTGGCCGGGCAGCTTGGCGGCCAGGCTGTCAACCGCCTTGAGGGCGCCGGTGAAATCGTTGACGCGCACCTTGGCGGTGATCAATGCGATGTCGGCAGTGCTGCCCTTGTCGCTGGCGGCGATGGACTGCAGCTCGGCCAGGGCCCCGGCGTCCTGGCCCTTGCCCAACTGTGACAAGGCGATGGTGGTGCGCAGCCGGCTGTCATTGGGCTGGAGCTTGGCGGCCTTGGTGAAGTTGGCGTCCGCGGCCTTGCTGTCACCGGCCAGCAACTGGGCCTGGGCGGTGAGTGTCAGGGCCTTGGCGTCGGGCGGCGTGGCATCGACCAGGGGCTTGAGCACGGCGATGGCCTTGTCGACCTGGCCGCTGCGCAGGTGGGTTTGGGCCAGCTGGTAGCGCGGCACTGCGGCCTTGGGCGCCAACTGCACGGCCTTGGTGAAATGAGCCTCGGCCTGCACCAGCGAGTTGAGTTTGAGCTCCACCTGGCCAGCCAGCATCAGCCATTGCGGGTTGTTGGGGCCGCCGCGCAACAGCAATTGGGTCAGCTCGCGGGCCCGTGGGTAGTCGCCCTTTTGTTCGGCCAGCAAGGCATCCAGGAACACCGTCTGCGGGTTCTTGGGGGCGGCTTTCTGCATCAACGCAAACTGCTGGGTGGCGGCCGCGACATCGCCCTTGGCCAGGTGCATCGTGACCAGGGCGTTGTGCGCGGCCACCAGGTCGGGCTTGATCGCCAGGGCCTGCTGGTAGGCGGCCATCACGGCGGCCTGGTCGTCGGTATGCAGGCGTTGCAGCATCTCGGCCTTGAACATCCAGCCATCGCTGAGCTTGGGTTGGCGCTTGAGCAGCGCCTCCACCTGCTGCAGGGCGCCCGGGGCGTCACCCTCGGCCAGGCTCAGGCGGGCGCCCAGCATCAGGGCCGGTGTCAGCTCGGGCTGGCTTTGCAGGGCCTTGGCCTGCAGGGCGCGGGCGGCGGGCAGGTTGTTGTCCATGGCCTCGGCGATCGCCAGCTGGGTCTTGAATTCGGCGTCGGCCAGCGGTTCGCTCAGATTGGTCTTGCCGTATTGCTGCGCCAATTGGCGGCCCTTTTGCTGGGACACCATGGCCTCGGCCAACAGCGGCAGCACGGCGGCCTCGGGCTGGGCCAGTTCCAGCGCGCGCTGCAACTCGGCCTCGGCCGCGGCCGTCTCGCCACTGGCCAACAGCAGTTTGCCCAGCAGCAAGCGCCCGGCGCCTGATTGCGGGTTGGCCTGCAAGGCTGATTTGGTTTCGAGCTTGGCCGCTTCCAGCTCGCCCTTGGCCTGGTGCTCACGCGCCGAGGCCAGCAGCTTTTCTTCGTTGGGGCCGCCACAGCCGGCGCTGAGCAGCAGACTGGCCAGCAGGCCGCACAGCAGGCCGCACAGCAGGCCAGAGCGCAGGCCGGTTTGCAATATCGGGTGGCAGGGCGGATGGGACAAGGCGCAACTCCTGGTGAAACCTGACGCCAAGTCGCAGCGGCATGGCGCGGTAAGTGAATGCAGCGTCGAAGTATGGCGCAGCCTCGGGCCCACCAGCGGCGTTAGGCGGTCGGCGGGCGCCGGGGCAGGGTGGCCGCCTGCTCGCCCACCGCCCACAACAGCGCGGCGGTCATCGCCAGGCCCTGGCGCATCAGCGGCGCCAGCACATGCTCGTTGGGGGCGTGCTGCGAGCAGGCCGGGTAGCTGTGCGGCAGCCACACGGTGGGCAGGCCCAGGATGTCGGCAAACACATCGTTGGGCAGGCTGCCGCCCAGGTTGGGCAGCAGGGCCGGGGCGATGCCGGTGCTGGCCTGCAGGCTGTGCAGCGCCAGGCGCACCCAGGCGTTGTCGGGGTCGAGCCGGGTGGCGGCCATCACCACCGGCTCGCTCACCCCGATGTCCGGGTGGCCGGCGGCGGCCAGGTGCGCCAGCAGGTGCTCACGGATGCGGCCGGCGTCGGTGCCCACCACAAAGCGTAGCTGCAGCGTGGCCCGGGCCAGCGCCGGGATGGCATTCACCGGCTGGGCCGGGTTGCCGCAGCCCAGTGCCAGCAGCTCCAGCGTGTTCCAGCCGAACACCCGCTCAGCCGGCGTCAGGCCGGGCTCGCCCCAATGCCGGTCCACCTCGGGGTCGCCCGGGCCGCCGCCTACCTCGATGTCGGCCAGCGCAGCGCGCACGGCGGCCGGTATCGGCGGTGGCCGCAGCCCCTGCACCCGGATCACGCCGCGGCCGTCCACCAGGCTGGCAATCGCATGCGCCAGCGCCGTGCCGGGGTTGCGCAGCAGCCCGCCCCAGTTGCCCGAGTGGTGGCCGCCCTCGCGGCAGCGCAGCAGCAAATCCAGGTTGGCCACGCCGCGTGAGCCCAGAAAGACGGTGGGCCGATCGGCGTGCAGGCGCGGCCCGTCGCTGGCGATCAGCACGTCGGCGGCCAGGCGGCCCTGCTCGGCCCGGCAGAACTCGGCCAGGCCGGGTGAGCCGGTCTCCTCGCCCATCTCCAGCAGCCACTTGGCGTTGAAGCCCAGTCGGCCGCCGCGTGCCGCCAGCAGCGCCGCCAGCGCGCCCAGGTTGATGCTGTGCTGGGCCTTGTTGTCGGCGCTGCCCCGGCCGTACCAGCGCTGGCCGGCATCGCTCAGGGTCCAGGGGTCGCGACCGTCGGCCCACTGGCCCTCGTGGCCGCGCACCACGTCGCCGTGGCCATAGAACAGCAGCGTCGGCAGGGCCGGGTCTTCCAGCCGCTGGGCGGTGAGCAGCGGCGGTGCGCCCGCGACAGGATTGGCATGCACCTGGCAGGCAAAACCCATGGCGGCCAGCGCCGGGGCGATCTGCTCATCCAGGTAGGCCCGCAGCACAGCGGCGCGCGCCGGGTTCTGGCTCTCGGTCGGGCAGGCCACCCGCTGAGCCAGTTGCCGGAAGAACTGGCCCGAATCGAATTGCGCCTCGGCCAGCGCGACGGCAAGGTCTTGGGTCATCGCAGGGCGGGGCTGTCAGTCGGATTTGCCCACCAGCGCAAAGTGCTCCACCGCCGGTGGCTGGGCAAAGTAGGGCCCGACGATGGCGCGCCAATCGGCAAACAGCGGGCCCTGGCGGAAGCCCACGGTGTGGTCCTCCAGCGTCGCCCAGACCACCTGCAGCACGTAGCGGCAAGGGCTCTCGACGCCACGGCTGACGGTCCAGCCCAGCATGCCCTGGGCCTGGCTGATCACGGTGCTGGCGGCGTGCTGGAGGGCGGCCTCGAACGCGGCCTGCTGGCCGGGGTGAATCTGGATGTCGGCGATCTCGAGAATCATGGCGGGGCTCCTGCGCATGGGCGCTGATGTTGGGTGCGGTTCTGGGGCACGGTTGTGGGGCACGGTTGTGGGGCACGGACAGCCGGCCAGTTTAGGGCGGCCCCTACACTCGCCCGCGATGAAGCCAGGTGCCGCCACCGACGACGAAGCCCGCTATGCCTGGGTGGTGGTCTGGGCCTGCTTTGTGGCGCTGGCGGTGATCTTCGGCGTCTCGTACTCGTTTGCCTCATTCTTTGAGGCGCTGTCGCTGGCCTTCGATGCCCGGCGTGCCGATGTCTCGCTGGTGTTCGGCATCTCCGGCCTGGTCTACTTTGTGCTGGGCGCTGGGGCCGGCCTGCTGGCGGATCGCTTTGGCCCGCGCCTGGTCTGCAGTGCCGGCATGTTGTTCATCGCCGCCGGCCTGCTGGCCAGCAGCCTGGCGCAGTCGATGCTGGGCATCTACGCGGCCTACGGCGTGGGCGTAGGGGTGGGCATCGCCCTGGTCTACACCCCGGCCATCGCCTGCGTGCAGCCCTGGTTCAGCCGCCGGCGCGGCCTGGCGGCGGGCATCGCCAGTGCCGGCATCGGCGCCGGCACGGTGGTGGTGCCGCTGGCGGCCACCGCACTGATCGCGCTGTGGCAATGGCGCGGGGCGCTGCAGGTGCTTGCCGGCGGGGTGTTGGTGTTGGGCCTGTCTGCCACCGGCCTGCTGAAGCGGGCGCCGTCGGCCACCGCCCGCGCCGGGTCGGCGGTGGCCGGGCACACGCTGCGCCAGGCCTTGGCCACGCCGCAGTTCCGCTGGCTGTATCTGATGGCGGTGGCCGCCAGCCCCAGCATGTTCATCCCCTTTGCGCATGCCTCGGCCGCCGCACGCGACCTGGGGGTGGCCGACGCCCGCGCGGTCGGCCTGGTCGGGCTGATCGGCATCGGCAGCCTGGTGGGCCGCTTTGCCATCGGTGCGCTGGCCGACCGGGCCGGCCGGCCCTTGACCCTGGCGCTGGCGCAGGCGTCGCTGGGCCTGTCCTACTTGCTGTGGTGGGTGGCCGACGGCTACCTGGCGCTGGCGCTGTTTGCGGTGTGGCTGGGCCTGAGCTATGGCGGCATCGTCTCGCTGATGCCGGCCCTGTGCATGGACTTGTTCGGCGCCCGGGCGGTGTCGGCCATCATCGGCACGCTCTACACCGGCGCGGCCTTCGGCAACCTGCTCGGGCCCTGGCTGGCCGGCGCGGCCTTCGACGCCTGGCACAGCTACACGCCGGTGATCTGGGGCTGCCTGGGCGGATCGGCGCTGGCCACGCTGGCGATCTGGCGGCTGGTGCCCGGGCGGGCTGGTGGGATCGCGGCAACTGGGGACCAGGGCCGATGAAAACCCTGTCCTGCGGCACCTTGCTGCTCACCGCGCAGCGCGAGATCTTGCTCTGCCATGTCACCGGTGCCTGGCATTGGGACATCCCCAAGGGCCAGGCCGAGCCCGGCGAGACCGCGCTGGCATCAGCCCTGCGCGAGACCCGCGAAGAGTGCGGCCTGGACCTCACCGGCCGCCCCCTGCTCGACCTGGGCCGCATGGCCTACCGCCCGCGCAAGGACCTGCACCTGTTTGCGCTGCTGAGTGAGCGCTTCGACCCAGCCAGTTGCCACTGCGACAGCCACTATGCCGACCACTGGGGGCGCGACAAGCCCGAGATGGACGGCTTCGAGTGGACGCCCTTCGAGCGTGTGCACCGGCGCTGCGCCCGCCACATGGTGGAGGTGCTGACCGACCGCCTGTCGCTGCCCAGCGTGCTGGACAAGCTGCTTGCCAGCCAGCGCGGTGTGGGCTGACGCCGTTGCATGATTTGACGCCAGCTGGCCACAATCAAGCCGAGCCTTGAACCTCCTGCCCCGCAGCCCCTCACCTGGAGAGCGCCATGCCCCCACCCCTGCACAACCCGCCCAGCCAGTTGGCCGAATGCACCGCCAGCACCCTGCTGCAGCTCTACCGGCAGGGTGCGGCATCACCGGTGGAGGCCACCCGCGAGGTGCTGGCTCGCATCGAACGCCTGAACCCGCAACTGCGGGCCTTCTGCCTGGTGGACGCCGACGCCGCCCTGCAATCAGCCCGCGCCAGCCAGGACCGCTGGCAGCGCGGCGCGCCCCTGGGCCCGTTGGACGGCGTGCCGGTGTCGATCAAGGACCTGATCCTGACCCGTGGCTGGCCCACCCTGCGGGGTTCGCGCAGCGTCGACCCCAGCCAGCCCTGGGAGGTGGACGCCCCGGTCACCGCCCGCCTGCGCGAGGCCGGCGCGGTGCTGCTGGGCAAGACCTGCACGCCCGAGTTCGGCTGCAAGGGCGAGACCAACTCGCCACTCACCGGCATCAGCCGCAACCCCTGGGACCTGAGCCGCACGCCCGGTGGCTCGTCGGGTGGCACCGCGGCGGCGGTGGCGGCGGGCCTCGGGCCCTTGTCGGTGGGCACCGACGGCGCCGGGTCGGTGCGCATCCCGGCCGCGTTTTGCGGCAACTTCGGTTTGAAGCCCAGCTTTGGCCGGGTGCCTGCCTACCCCCTGTCACCCTTTGGCAGCGTCGCCCACCTCGGCCCCCACACCATGAGCGTGGCCGACGCCGCGCTGATGCTCAATGTCATCAGCCAGCCCGACGCGCGCGACTGGACCGCCCTGCCGGCCGACGCACGCGACTACCGGGTCGGCCTGGACGACGGCGTGCGCGGGCTGCGCATCGCCTACTC
>JANLZT010000265.1:0-7908 GCA_031366465.1 Betaproteobacteria bacterium
GACGGCAAGAAGGGCAATGTGGTGTTTGCCGCGCCGTCCTTCCTGGGTGGCAAGAACCAGATGCCGATGGCCTATTCGCCCGACACCAAGCTGTTCTACGTGCCGGCCAACGAGTGGGGCATGGAGATCTGGAACGAGCCCGTCACTTACAAAAAGGGCGCGGCCTACCTGGGCGCCGGCTTCACGATCAAGACCCTGTCTGACGGCCCGATCGGCGCGCTGCGCGCGATCGATCCCAAGACCGGCAAGATCGTCTGGGAAGCACCCAACAACGCGCCGCTGTGGGGCGGTGTGCTGACCACCGGCGGCAACCTGGTGTTCTGGGGCACGCCAGAGGGCTATCTGCAGGCGGCCGATGCCAAGACCGGCAAGATCGTCTGGAAGTTCCAGACCGGCTCAGGCGTCGTGGCGCCCCCGATCACCTGGGAAGACAAGGGTGAGCAGTACGTGGCCGTGGCTTCGGGCTGGGGTGGTGCGGTGCCGCTGTGGGGCGGCGACGTGGCCAAGAAGGTCGCCTTCCTGGAGCAGGGCGGCTCAGTCTGGGTGTTCAAGCTCAGCAAGTGAGCCTCGGCACGGGTTGCGGCCCGTGCTCCGCCAGCGGCCCCGTGATGATTGGGGCCAGTCACGCAACAGGCCGCCCTCGGGCGGCCTGTTGCATGGACGGCGAATGACTTTTTGGCCAGCACCGGCCTGGCCGGCGGCCGATGCCTGGGTTCGGTCTCAGCGCTTGGCCAGACGCGCTCTGGCGCGGGGTCGCTGCAAGCGGGTGATGGCCAACAGGCCGATCAGGCCGGCGGCGGCGATGGTCAATGCCGCCAACAACACCCAGGCATCCATCTGCCGATGGCTGGCTGCCGGGCCGGGCTTGACCAGGCCCTGCATCGAACTGGGCAGCAGGTTGGTTGCAAACCGGGCCGCAGTGTTGGCGGCGGCCGCAGCGCTGTCGATCAGCCCACCGGCCCAGGCCGGGCCGGCGTCGCGACCGGCAGGCCCAGCGGCCGGTCTGCTGGGGGCAGCGAGCGTGTCGCTGAAGTTCTTGCGGGGGTCCAGCAGGGCCAGGTCGGTGGCCGAGATCAGCACCGGCCCGAGCGCATCCAGGTCGGCCAGCATGGTGTCGGTGTCGTCACCGGTCTCGTTGGCCGCAAGGGTCCAGGCGGGCGCTGCATGCCGTTGCGGTGGCGCAGTCGCCGGTCGCTGCGCTGGGGTCTCGCCAAGCTGGCGGCTGACCGCCTCGACCAGGAAGGATGCCGGCGCGGCGGCCGGTGCCATCGGCGTGTGCAGCGCCGACGGCGGTGCCAGCGCTGGCGGCTGTGGCTGGTCTGCCGAGGCTTGCAATGCAAAGCGCGGTACCAGGGCTTCGGCCGACGCACTGCCCACCCCGCCCAGTGCCAGCGCGGTGGCCAGGGTGATCTTCGACAAGCTCATGCCATGCTCCTGACGGCTTGGTGAGGTGCCGTGCCAAACGCATATTAGCTATTTAGCCGTATTTATTGAATTTACGACTTAGGGATTGAGCAGCATCGGCTTGTCGGTGCAGGGCGCGCTGCGCCGCCCACCGATGCGGCGGTCTTGCGCCGGTTTTTTTTCGTCTAATACCGGCATGCCACCTACCAAGACTCGCCCAGGCCGGGCGCCGATGGACTTGCCACAGTTGGTGATGCGCCGGGCCGGCGTGGTGGCCCTGGCGGTGCTGGTGCTGGCGCTGGTACTGGGCCTGGCCCGCATGCGCACCGACATCAACGACGAGTTCGACGCCGCCAGCCACCTGGCCAGCCTGATCGCCCAGCTAGCGGGCCTGGCGCGGGCCGACGATGCCACCGCACTGGCCACGCTGGTCGATCTGCGCACCAAGACCATCGATCAAGCCAGCCGCCACCTGCGGCTGGGGGTGCAGGCCGCAGACGGCCGCCCGCTGCTGCAAGCCCAGCCGCCGGTGCCTGACCCCGCGCCGCTGCGGGCCCTGCTGGCGCTGCACCGGCGCCTGGCATCGCTGCCTGAGCCACGGGCGGTGGCCTGGGCCTTGCCGCGACCTGACGGCACGCACTGGACCGTCACGCTCGAGCCCTGGCACGAGGGTGAACGCCGCGAGGCCCTGCTCAACCTGTTGGGCACCCTGGCCTTGTTGCTGCTGTGCATCAGCGGCCTGCTGCTGGCCATGCGCTGGAACGTGCGCCGTGCCATGGCGCCTTTGGGCCGCTTGCTGGCGCTGATCCGCAGTGACGGCGGGCTCGACGCGCAGGCCCTGCGCGCCTTGCCCCGCATGCCCATCGATGAGCTGGTGCAGATGACCACCGCCCTGCTCACCCTGGCCAACGCGCTCGACGATGCCGAGGCACGCCGACGCCTGTTGAGCCAGCAGGTGCTGAGCCTGCAGGAGGACGAGCGCGCGCGGCTGGCGCGCGAGCTTCACGATGAGTTGGGCCAGCGCCTGACCGCGCTGCGGGTGGATGCCACCTGGCTGGCGCGACGTCTGGCGGGCCAACCCGCGCTCAGCGAGGTGGTGCAGGGCATGGCCGAGCAGTGCGCCGGCCTGCAGCAAGACATCCGCGGCCTGCTGGCCCAGTTGCAGCCCTTTGACAACCCGCGCGAGGGGGTCAGCCTGGCCCGCCTTCTGGCGCTGCTGCGCGGCCTGGGCGACAGCTGGGCAGCATCGGGGCGCAACAGCGGCTTCCAATTGAGGCTGGACCTGCCGCCTGTCGATGACGACCAGCAGGCCAGTCTGCGCCTGCCCCAGGCGCTGGCGCTGGCGCTCTACCGCATCAGCCAGGAGGCGCTGACCAATGTCGCCCGCCATGCCCAGGCCAGCCAGGCCCTGCTGCGCCTGCATTGGCAGGGTGAGGCCCGCCCCGGCGGCGCGCTGCAGTTGGTTTGGTCGGTGCAGGACGATGGCGTGGGCCTGCCGGCCGCCGAGCGCGTGCTGAACCGGGGCAATGGCATCGCCGGCATCCAGGAACGGGTGTGGGCCTTGGGCGGCGATCTGCAGATGCAAGCGGCCAGCGCCCAGGCTGCGCGCCCGGGGCTGCGCTTGTCGGCCCAGATCCAGACCCACTGGCTGGCGGCGCTGGCCGCAACGCCAGGCCAGACTGCGGGTGATTGATCGGTGTCGCAGGGCCCAAGCGCGCTGTGCGGGCGGGCTTTGTGTCCTGCCTGGTCACAGCGTCATGGCAGGATGCGATGAGTATTGCGCCCGATGCGCCGCATTAGATCGAGAGCCATGTCAGAAGCCAGCCTGTTGGGCGTCCGCGCCGCCGTCACACCGCCCTTGCGGGTGATGCTGGTTGACGACCACGCGGTGGTGCGTGCCGGCTATCGGCGGCTGCTGGAAGACGAGCCCGACCTGCAGGTGGTGGCTGAATTCGGCGATGCTGAATCGGCCTACAGCGCGCTGGGGCCGGCGGCTGCGGCCACGGCTGAGCTGCTGGTGCTGGACTTGTCGATGCCAGGCCGCAGCGGGCTGGACATGCTGCGCCGCGCCCGCCTGCGCTGGCCCGCGCTGCGGGTGCTGGTGTTCAGCATGCATGACAGCCCGGCGATGGTGGCGCAGGCGCTGGCGGCTGGGGCCGCCGGCTTCATCACCAAGAACAGCGAGCCGGCGCTGCTGGTGGCAGCGCTGCGCCGGGTGGCGGCGGGTGAAGAGGCGGTGCTGTCGCCCGACATCGCCCAGGCCGCAGGGGCAGCCGGCGCTGCGCCGCCCCAGCAGGCCTTGTCGGCGCGGGAGTTCGAGGTCTTGCGCGGCCTGGTCGAGGGCCTGAGCGTCGAGTTGATCGCCGAGCGCCTGCACCTCAGCCCCAAGACGGTGTCGAACTACCAGACCCAGGTCCGCCAGCGGCTGGGCCTGTCGACGGCGGTGGACCTGCTGCGCTACGCCCGCCAGCACCGCTTGTTCGTGCCCTGAGACAGCCAGCGGCGTGTGCCCGCGCCGCACAGCGGCACCAAGTCAGGAAGATTTCCCGGCGCCACCGGAGCGTTTCTTGCGCACAGTCGTGGGTGGGACGCGCAGCCGCGCCAGCCCTGTTCCAGCCTGGAGTTCGCATGATTTACCGTCGCAGCCGCAGCCATCGCAGCCACTGCCCTGGGGCCTTGGCCCTGCACGATCTGGCCCTGGCCCTGCGCGCACTGGCCTTGGCCACCGGCCTGTTGGCCAGCAGCGGCGTGTCGGCCCAGGCCGCAGCGCAGCAGGTGGAGGTGGTCGGCGTCAGCCCGCTGCCCGGCCTGGATTTGCCGCGCGACCAGGTGCCCGCGCCGGTGCAGACCGCCACTGGCGCCGACCTGGCCCGCAGCCATGCCGGCGACCTGTCGCAGTTTCTCAACCGGCGGCTGGGCGGCGTGCAGATCAACGAGATGCAGGGCAACCCGGTGCAGCCGGATGTCAACTTCCGCGGCTTCACCGCGTCGCCGCTGCTGGGCAGCGCCCAGGGCCTGTCGGTCTACCTGGACGGCGTGCGCCTGAACCAGCCCTTTGGCGACGTCGTCAGTTGGGATTTGATCCCGCCGTCGGCGATTGCCAACATCACGCTGATGCCGGGCAGCAATCCGCTGTTCGGCCTCAACACCCTGGGCGGCGCGCTGTCGGTCACCACCAAGGATGGGCTGAGAAACCCGGGCACCCAGATCGAGTTGAGCGGTGCCAGCCACGGCCGGGCGACCCTGGGCTTCCAGACCGGCGGCAGCCAGGCCGACGGCAGGCACTGGTTTGCCAGTGGCCAAAAGCTGCAGGATGCGGGCTGGCGGGCCGGTTTCCCCACCGACGTCGGCCAACTGTTTGGCAAGCTGGGCGGCCGCGTTGGTGAGGCCCGGGTGACGCTGAGCGCCGCGCTGGCCGAGACCGATTTGAAAGGCACCGGCCTGCAAGAGCAGCGCCTGCTGGCGCAGGACTACCGCAGCGTCTACAGCCGGCCGGACATCACCCGCAACCGGGCCGCGCTGGTCAACCTGGTGGCCAGCCAGGCCCTGTCTGACCACTTGACGCTGTCGGCCCAGGCCTACTGGCGGCGCATCGATACCCGCACCCTCAACGGCGATGTCAACAATGTCGCGCTCGACCAGGCCGTCTACCAGCCCGACGCAGCCGAGCAGGCGGCGCTGCTGGCGGCGGGCTACAGCGGCGTGCCAGTGGCGGGCGAAAGCGCGGCCAATACCCCTTTTCCCAAGTGGCGCTGCATCGCCAACGCGCTGCGCCAGGCCCAGCCGGGTGAGATCTGCAACGGCGTCATCAACCAGTCCAGCACCGGGCAGACCCAGGCCGGCCTGTCGGCCCAGCTGAGCGGCGAGGAGCGCCTGGCCGGTTGGCAGCACCGCTGGGTGGCTGGCGCGGCGCTGGAGGTCAGCCGGGTGCGTTTCAGCCAGGGCAGCGAGCTGGGCTACCTCAACCCCGACCACGGCATCACCGGCGTGGGGGCCTTTGGCGATGGCCTGAGCGGTGGTGATGTGGGCGGCGTGCCCTACGACACCCGGGTCGATCTGGCGTCGCGCAGCCGTGGTTGGAGCTTGCTCGCCAGCGACACCGTGACGCTGGCCCCCGGCGCCCACCTCACGCTGGCCGGCCGCTACAACCGCATCAAGGTGACCAACCGCGATGCCATCACGCCCGGCGGTGGGCCGGGGTCGCTTGATGGCGATCATGTCTTTGCCCGCTTCAACCCTGCGCTAGGCTTAACCTTTGCCGCCAACCCGGCATTGACGCTGTATGCCGGCGCCAACCAGGGCAGCCGGGCGCCGTCGGCGGTGGAGCTGGGCTGTGCCGACCCGGCCAAACCCTGCAAGCTGCCCAACGCGATGGCCGGTGATCCGCCGCTCAAAGCGGTGGTGACCACTACCGTCGAGGTCGGCCTGCGCGGCCCCACGGCGGGCGGCGGGCAATGGAGCCTGGGGCTGTTCCGCGCTGACAACCGCGACGACATCCTGTTCGTGGCCGACAACGCGGCCGGCTATGGCTACTTCAAGAACTTCGGTGCCACCCGCCGGCAGGGCCTGGAGGCCGGCTTCAGCACCACCCTGGCCGCTGCCCGCATCGGCGCCCACTACACCTGGCTGGACGCCAGCTTCCGCAGCGCCGAGCTGCTGGGCGGCGCCAGCAACAGCAGCAATGACTCGGCTCAGGCCGGCTTCCCGGGGGTGGATGGCAACATCAGCGTGCTGGCCGGCCAGCGCATCCCGCTGCTGCCGCGCCATCTGCTCAAGCTGTTTGCCGAGCTGCCGCTGGGCGCTGGCGTGACGCTCAATGCCGACCTGAACGCGGTGGCCGCCTCACTGGCACGCGGCAACGAGAACGGCCAGCACCAGCCCGATGGCGTGCACTACCTGGGCCAGGGCTTCAGCGCCGGCTATGCGCTGCTCAACCTGGGCGCCGAGTGGCAGCCGGCCGACCCGGCGCTGCGCGGGCTGACCGTGTTTGCGCAGGTCAACAACCTGCTGGACCGGCGCTACAGCACCGCCGCGCAACTGGGCGCTGCCGCCTTCGATGCGAATGGCAATTTCGTGGCCCGGCCGTTTGCGGCCGATGCCAATGGCGCCCGGCCGCTGGTGCACAGCAGCTTCCTGGCACCGGGCGCACCGCGCGCGGTGCAGGTCGGCCTGCGCTGGCGCTTCGGCGCCTGATCAGAGCCCGGCGATGTAGTGGGCGATGTTCTCGATATCGGCCTCGGTCAGCGTGTTCGAGACCGAGGTCATGCTGCCGGCATCGTTGGTGCGGGTTCTGGCCTTGAACTCCTTCAACTGCTTGACGATGTAGTCGAAGGGCTGGCCGGCCACCCGCGGGATCTCGTTCTGGCCGGCAAAGCCGCCCAAATGGCACATCGTGCACAGGGTCTCGTCGGCCTTGAGCTTGCCGAGCCGGGCCTTGGCCGCGTCGGGCTGGAAGGGCTGGGGTTGCGACTTCTGGGCGGCGAAGTAGGCGCCCAGTTCGCGCATCTCGTCGCGGCTCAGGTCCTTGGCCATCGGCGACATCAGCTCGTTGCTGCGTCGGCCTTCCTGGAAGTCGCGCAACTGCAGGTAGATGTAGCGTGCGGTCTGGCCGGCCAGCGCCGGTGTCAGGGCCATCGACGGGTTGCCCTGGGGGCCGTGGCAGGCCGCGCACAGCGCAGCCTTGGCGGGCATCGGGGGCGAGGGCGCTGCCGGCGCCTGGGCCTGGGCCGACCCACAGGCCAGGCCCAGCAAGGCAGTCACCAGGATGCGCGAGGACGAAAACAAAGGCATGTTGGCTCGGGGTCTGAAAGGTGTGAGAAGGCCCCGGCGGGCAGGCCCGCCGGGGCCGGTTCATGCGGGATGCCGCGGTCGGTGGCACCCTGGCGGCAGGCTCAAGGCAACGCGAACACGATCACCGAATTGCCGCGCTTGAAGTCGAGCTGGGTGTTGCCGCCCGCCGCCACCGCCACATACTGCTTGCCACCCACGCTGTAGCTGACAGCCGGGGCATTGACGCCCGCGCCGCACTGGTACTGCCACAGCATCTTGCCGGTCTTGGCATCGAAGGCGCGGAACAGGCCATTGCCCTCGCCGTTGAACACCAGCCCACCGGCGGTGGCCAGCACGCCGCCGATCAGCGGCTGGTCGGTGTCGAACTTCCAGGCCAGCTTGCCGGTGTCCAAGTTGACCGCCACCAGCCGGCCAAACTGCTTCTCGGAAGCGATGGCCTTGAAGGCGCCGCCCAGCCACAGCTTGCCGCCGGGGTATTTGCTCTCCTCGACATGGTAGGTCATGGGCTGGTGCAAATTGGCCGCGTAGGCCAGGCGCAGCTTCGGGTTGACCGCCATCGGGCTCCACTCGACACCGCCGTTGGCGCCGGGCAGCATGCGCGCGCCGTCCTTGGTGGGCAGCACCCACATGTTCTCCTGCGGCACCATGGCCTCGGAGAAGCGGATCAGCTCGCCGGTGGCACGGTCATGCACATAGACATGGCCGGTCTTGCCG
>JANLZT010000326.1:0-2239 GCA_031366465.1 Betaproteobacteria bacterium
ATGATCGTGCTGCTGGGCGGCAAGCCGGTGTATGTCGATATCGAGGCCGATACCTGCAACCTTGATGCGTCCTTGATCGAGGCCGCGATCACGCCGCGCACGCGGGCCATCATGCCGGTCAGCCTCTACGGCCAGGTGGCCGACATGGGGGCGATCAACGCCATCGCGCTGCGCCACGGGCTGGTGGTGATCGAAGACGCGGCGCAGAGCTTTGGCGCCAGTTACTTCGGGGCCCCCACGCCCTTGGGGACAAGGGCTGCCCCCCAAGGGGGCGAGCCCGCCTTGGGGCGGCCCGGCGGCGGGCTGGGCCACAAGAGCTGCAACCTCAGCAGCATCGCCTGCACCAGCTTCTTCCCCAGCAAGCCCCTGGGCTGCTATGGCGATGGCGGTGCGCTGTTCACCAGCGACGGGGCAATCGCCCAGGCCGCCCGCGAGATCCGGGTGCATGGCCAGAGCGCGCGCTACCACCACACCCGGCTGGGCCTGGGCGGCCGCATGGACACCCTGCAATGCGCGGTGGTGCTGGCCAAACTGGCGCGCTTTGACTGGGAGATCGCCCGCCGCATTGCGCTGGGGGAGCGCTACGGCCAGTTGATCCAGGCCAGCGGCGCGCCGGTGCAGTTGCTGGGCCGGCGGCCCGACCGCGATTGCGTCTGGGCCCAGTACACCGTGCTGGTGGACCAGCGCCAGGCGGTGCAGGCTGGCTTGCAGGCGGCCGGCATCCCGACTGCGGTGCACTACCCCAAGCCTTTGCACCATCAGCCGGCCTATGCGGCGGGTTGCCAAGCCGATGCCCACCCGGCCAGCATCCGCGCGGCGCAACGGGTGCTGAGCCTGCCGATGAGCGCTGACCTGAGCGAGGCCGACCAGGACCGGGTGGTGGCGGCCCTGGCGCAGGCCTGCGCCCAGGCCGGCCTGCATGCCGGCTTGGCCGGTGTGGCCGGTGTGGCCGGTGTGGCCGCTGCGCCGGCCTGAGGCGGGCTGGCGCACCCGGCCCCCCGCGATGCAACGCGCCATCCTCACGCTGCTGGCCGGCGGTGCCCTGGCGCAGGCCTTGCCGTTGCTGCTGGGCCCCTGGCTGACCCGTTTGTACCGGCCCGAGGACTTTGGCCACTACCACCTGTTTGCAGCGGTGGCCGCCAATCTGGCGGTGGTGGCCTGCGCACGCTATGAATTTGCGCTGCCGCTGGCGCAGGACGATGCCGAGGCCCGTGCGCTGCGCACCTTGTGCCAGCGGCTGCTGGCCGGCGTGGTGGCGGCCAGTGCCCTGGCCGGGCTGGCCTGGGCCGTCTGGGCGGGGCGGTGGTGGCCGCTGTGGCTGCCGGCGGCGGTGGGCGCACTGGGCTTGCTGTCACTGGCCACCCTGAACGCCACCCGGGCCCGGCGCTTCAGCGGCCTGGCGGCGGCCCGGGTGCTGCAGCATGGCGGCGCGGCCTTGCTGCAGGCGCTGGCCGGCTTGCTGCAAGCCGGTGTGTCGGGCGTGGCGGGTGTGACCGGTTTGATCGTGGCGCCGGTGCTGGCCGCGCTGGCCGCCTTGGGCGTGCTGGGCTGGCCCGGCCCGGCCGGTGCATCGCGTGCGCAGTGGTGGGCGGCGGCCCGGGCGCACCGCAGCTTTCCGCTGCTCAACACCCCGCATGCCTTTCTGGGCGGGCTGCAAGACACGTTGGCCATCGCCCTGGTGGCAGCCAGCCTGGGCCCGGCGGCGGCCGGCGCCTGGGGCCTGGCGCTGCGCTACCTCAAGGCCCCCGCCACCCTGGTGGGCGGTGCGGTGTCGCAGGCCCTGTATCCGCAATTGGTGCAGGCAGGGGGCAGGGTGCCGGGCTGCAGCCTGGCGGGCCGGGCCCTGGTGCTGCGCACGATGGCGTTGCTGGCGCTGCTGGCCGCACCGCTGGTGGCCGGGCTGTGGTGGCTGGGGCCGCGACTGTTCGCCTGGGCCTTCGGGCCTGATTGGGCGGCGGCGGGTGAGCTGGCACGCGCGCTGGCGCTCTACATCGGCCTGCACTTTGTGGCGTCGCCGCTGGGCGTGGTGACGATGGCCTGGCAGGCCCAGGCCTGGGCCTTGCGGCTGGCCCTGGTCGGCCAGGCGGTGTTTGTTGCCGCGCTGGCGCTGGGCCTGGCCTGGGGTGGGCTGGCGGCGGCGGGCTGGGCGGTATCGGCGGCGATGGCGCTGTACTTCGGCTGGTACTTCAGCCGGCTGGCCACCTGGCCGGTGGCGGTGGCTGAGCCCATGGCTGCGCCG
>JANLZT010000446.1:0-2027 GCA_031366465.1 Betaproteobacteria bacterium
GTGCAGGACGCCGACAACCTGGCCTGGAAATTGAACCTGGTGCTCACCGGCCTGGCGCCCGAGGCCCTGCTCGACAGCTACAACCACGAGCGGGTGGCCGCAGCCGACGAGAACATCCAGAACAGCAGCCGCAGCACCGACTTCATCACCCCCAAGAGCGCGGTGTCCAAGGATTTCCGCAATGCCGTGCTGTCGCTGGCCCCTGAATTTGCGTTTGCCCGCGCGCTGGTCAACTCGGGCCGGCTGTCGGTGCCGGCGCAGCTCAGCGGGTCGCCGCTCAACACCGCCGACAGCCCCGCCGATGCCTTCCCCAGCGCGCAAGGCCCCGGGGCCCCGCTGGCCGACGCGCCGGTGGCCAGCGCCAGCGGCGCCGCCAGTTGGCTGCTGCGCCACACCGGCCAGCGCTTCTTGCTGCTGCTGTTTGTTGAATCGGCCGAGGCGCTGGACGCCGCCACCCGCAACAGCCTGCGCAAGCTGGGCGATACCAGCGTCCCCGTGCACACCCTGCTGGTGGCCCGGCGCGCGGGCGGCAGCCCGCCGGCCGGCTGCGCGGTGGTGGTGGACGCCGAGGGCCTGGTGGCACGCCGGCTGGACGGCCGCACCGGCACCGCCTACCTGCTGCGCCCCGACCAGCATGTGGCGGCGCGCTGGCGCAAGCTGGATGCCGCCGCCGTGCAAGCCGCGCTGGCGCGTGCCACCGCGCAACAGGATCCGTCATGCCCGACCTGAACACCGCCGCCAACTTCGGCCTCCCCAGTGGGCCCACCCTCCACGCCTACAGCCCGGGCGATGATTTCTACCAGGCGCTGATCGACACCCACCGGGGCCTGAGCGACGAGCAAAGCCGTGCCGTCAATGCCCGCTTGATCCTGCTGCTGGCCAACCACATCGGCGATTTGGGCGTGCTGCAGCAAGCACTGGCAGCCGCCCGGGCATTGCCCAGCCTTCCCACCCAAACTACTGACGCCACCCCATGAACCACCACCACCCCAGCCGCCGCACGCTGTTGACCACCCCGCTGGCGCTGGCTGTGGCCAGCCTGCCGCTGGCAGCGATGGCGCAAGACGCCAAGCCGCTGGAATGGGTGCTGGGCTACCCGGCCGGTGGCGGCAGCGACATCGTCGCCCGCAGCCTGTCCGAGCAGATGAGCCAGACCCTGGGCCGGCCGGTGATCGTCAACAACAAGCCGGGTGCGGCCACCAACATCGCCGCTGACTACGTGGCCAAGAGCAAGGACATCGGCAACATCATGCTGACGGCCGATTTCGCCACGCTGGCGGCCAACCCGGCGCTGTTCTCCAAGCTGCCCTATGACGCCGAGCGCGACTTTGCCCCGGTCGGCCTGCTGGCGCGCTTCCCGATGCTGCTGGTGGTGGGCGCCGGGGTGCCGGCCAGCAACCTCAAGACCTTCACCGCCTGGGCCCGGGCCCAGGGCGGCGGGCTCAACTACGCCTCGGCCGGCGCCGGCAGCCCGCATCACCTGGCCGCTGAGCTGCTGCGCGAGCGCCTGGGCCTGGCGATGACCCATGTGCCCTACCGCGGCGCCGCGCCGGCCGTGCAAGACCTGATCGGCGGCCAGGTGCCACTGGCCATGATGGACAGTGCAGCGGTGCTGCAACACCTGGCCTCGGGCCGGCTCAAGGCCATCGGCGTGGCCAGCCCGGCGCGGCTGAAGATCCTGCCCGAGGTGGCCACGCTGGCCGAGCAAGGCCTGGCCGGCTTCGAGGCCTATGCCTGGCAGGGCCTGGTGGTGGCCGCCGCCACCCCCGCGCCGGTGGTGGCCCAGCTCAACGCCGCACTGCAGCAGGCGCTGGCCAACACCTATGTGAAGGCCCGCTTCCAGACCCTGGGCCTGGAGCCGCTGCCCGGCACACCGCAACAGATGGCCGCCTATGCCCAGGCCGAGCGCATGCGCTGGGGCGTGCTGATCAAGGCCAATGGCATCAAGCTTGACTGAGCACCCAATCCAACCACGCCATGACCGACCCGCTGCGCTACCAATCCGGCTTTGGCAACCACTTTGCCAG
>JANLZT010000447.1:0-1740 GCA_031366465.1 Betaproteobacteria bacterium
CGGCGACCGCGTCAAGGTCGAAGACGGCAAGATCCAGCGGCTTTGAGCTGCGCCCCTGGCGGCCCCCCAAGGCCGGCGCACCGCCAAGCCGGGTTATTGGGTCTGGGTGGCTGTTTGCAGCACGATGTTGGTGACCGGCACATTCGCAAACAGGCCCACGTTGCGGGTGGGCACGCCGTTCATCGCGTCCAGCACCGCCTGGCCGCTGACGACCCTGCCAAACACCGCATAGCCGGGTGAGCTGTCGCTGCTGTAGTCCAGCCCGGCGTTGTCAACGGCATTGAAATAGAACTGCGAATTGGCGCTGTTGTTGGCCGTGCCGCGTGCCATCGCGATGCTGCCGCGCAGGTTGCTCAGCCCCAGGTTGGTCTCCAGCGCGATGTTGGCGCGCAAGGGCGCCTGCGGCGTCAGCGTGGTGGCCGCAACGCCCGTGAAACCCCCGCCCTGCACCACAAAATCCTTGATCTGGCGGTGAAAGATCGTGCCGTTGTAGAAGCCGCTGTTCACATAGGCCAGGAAGTTGTCCACCGTGAGCTTGACCTTGGTCGGGTCCAGCGCCACCACCACCGTGCCCAGCGTGGTGACCAGCGTCACCTGCGGCACTGGCACATCGAAGCTGGCGTTGTAGAACTCAGCGCCGCCGCTGCTGACGCCCACCCGCACCAAGTAGCCGGCATTGGGGGTGCAGGTGAACTGCTGCTGGGTGGCCGTGCCGCCGGCCAGCGCCGCGCGGCCATCACAGCCCGTGACGCTAAAGCTGACGCCCGAGGTCAGGTTGGTGCCGGTGATGGTGAAGGTGCTCAAGCGGCCATAGGCCAGCCTGTCGACCGTGATCGGGTCGGGCGCGCTGCCGCCGCCGCCACAGGCGCTGAGCAGGCCGCTGGCGAGCACCAGCGCGGCCAGGGCGCTGCGGCGAAGAACGGATGGGCGCGGGGAGGGTGTCATGGATGGCGCTGAAAAGTGATAGAAACGGCTGCATTGGAGCATTGTCAAGGCCTGCGTGGCGCATCCATGGGCCCCGGCCGGATCGACACCACCGCCCACACGGCGGCAAACCGCACACATCGGCGATGGGCCGATGGGCACTGCGCGACTGGCGTTGCGCGCCAAGGCTGGCGTTTGGCGATTGGCGTTTGGCGATTGGCGATTGGGCGCAGTTTCAAGGCTTGCCCTTGCGGGCTTGCTCGTATTTGCGCCAGTAGACAAATTCCGGTTCATTCACTTCAAAATCCAGATCGGCAACGCGGGCTTGCAGCCGTTCTTGAACATCGGCGACGGCTTTGTTGTAAATGCTGGGCCCGATTTCTTCCAGCACAAAGCCGAGCAGACCGCCGGCTGCAATGTTGCCGATTTTCTCTTCCATGTTTTCAAGGAAGTAGCGCTCAATCGAGGCGATGGCCTGGGCGCGGTCTTCTTTGCTCAGTTCGATGCTCATACGGGGCCTGAATTAAATCGGTAGGCAAGGCTTTTGGCACAGTTGACTTGCGCCGGAGAAGGCGCCCCAAGAGCACTTTTAAATCTTAGTTTGCGATGCCGCTGCGCAGCAGCTCAGCCCGCGCCAGCCAGCCGCTAAGGCCCGTCCTGCGCGAAGTTCTTCAGCGACACGATCAACTGCCTGGCCAGGCTGCCGAAGGGCTCGAAGCCATGGTGGCGGTAGAAGGCCGCGGCAGCGTCGTCTTTGGCATCGACCACCAGCGCAAATACCGCCACTTCGGAGCGCATGGCCCGCAATGCCGCATC
>JANLZT010000550.1:0-1850 GCA_031366465.1 Betaproteobacteria bacterium
TCGAAGCCGTCCCGCTGCTCGCTCAGGCCGTCCTGCGGAATGCCCTTGGCAAAGTCCATGAAGTGCACCTGGCCCTCGCGGCGCACCGTCAGACGCAAGGTCTTGCTCAGCGCGTTGACGCAGCTCACGCCCACGCCATGCAGGCCACCCGACACCTTGTAGCTGTTTTGGTTGAACTTGCCACCGGCATGCAACTCGGTCAGCGCGATCTCGGCCGCACTGCGCTTGGGCTCGTGCTTGTCGTCCATCTTCACACCGGTGGGGATGCCGCGGCCGTTGTCAATGACGCTGATGCTGTTGTCGCTGTGGATGGTGACGATGATGTCGTCGCAATGGCCGGCCAGGGCCTCGTCGATCGAGTTGTCCACCACTTCGAACACCAGGTGGTGCAGGCCGGTGCCGTCCGACGTATCGCCGATGTACATGCCAGGGCGCTTGCGCACCGCTTCCAGGCCTTCCAGGATCTGGATGTCGCCCTCGCCATAGGCAACCGAGGCCTCGGCGCCAGTGGACGCCACATGGCCTTCGGCACTGGGCAGCTCGCGCTGGGTAACGCCGCTGGCAGCAGCATTCTTCGGGGCTTGCGAGGGTGTGGTATCGCTCATCGGTGCTTTTCAAGGCCGCAACGCGGCCGCTTCAACCATCTGACTGGAACCCCCGCCAGGCGGGGGGCAGGGGGTGCCCAACAGACCGGCAGGATGCCGATGCGGTTTTGATGGGCCCACGGCCCATCAAATCCGCATCGGCATCACCACGTATTTGAAGCCGCTCTGCTCGGGCACGGTGATCAGCGCGCTGGCATTGCCGTCCTGCAACTCGATCTTGACCATGTCCTGCACGATGTTGGCCAATGCGTCCATCAGGTAGGTGACGTTGAAACCGACCTCGATCGAGTCACCGGCGTAGTCGATTTCCAGCTCTTCCTTGGCCTCTTCCTGCTCGGCATTGCTGCTGGCAATGCGCAGCACACCGGGCTCGATATTCACGCGCACGCCCTTGAATTTCTCGCTGGTGAGGATGGCCGCGCGCTGCAGGCTGGCCAGCAGCGGCGCCCGGCCCAGGATCACGCTGTTCTTGTGGTTCTTGGGGATCACCCGGTTGTAGTCGGGGAACTTGCCCTCGACCAGCTTGGTGACGAACTCCATGCCCGAGAAATTGAAGCGCGCCTGGTTGCCGGCAAAGCGCATCTCGATGGGCGTGTCTTCGTCCTTGAGCAGGCGCTGCAACTCCAGCACGGTCTTGCGCGGCAGGATCACCTCCTGCTTGGGGATGTCGGTCTCCAACTGGGCCTGGGCCAGGCCCAGGCGATGCCCGTCGGTGGCCACCAGGGTGAGCTGCTTGCCCTCGGCCACGAACAGGATGCCGTTCAAGTAGTAGCGGATGTCGTGCACCGCCATCGCAAAGTGCACCTGGTTGATCAAGGTCCTGAGGGTCTTCTGCGGCACCGAGAAAGCCGGCCCGAAATCCACCGCCTCGTTGACCAGCGGGAAGTCGTCAGCCGGCAAGGTCTGCAGCGTGAAGCGGCTTTTTCCCCCGGTCAGCGTCAGCTTGCTCTGCGCGGCTGACAGCGTGACCACCTGGTCCACCGGCAGGCTGCGCAGGATGTCGATCAACTTGCGCGCGCCCACGGTGGTGGAGAAATTGCCTTCGTCGCCGCCCAGCGTGGCCTGGGTGCGCACCTGGATCTCCAAGTCGCTGGTGATGAACTCGATCTCGTCACCGGTTTTTTTCATCAGCACATTGGCCAGGATCGGCAGCGTGTGGCGGCGTTCGACGATGCCGGCCACGCTTTGCAGGGCTTCGAGCAATTTTTGTTGCGGCGCTTTTAGAACAATCATGTCTTCCTCTTT
>JANLZT010000562.1:0-8084 GCA_031366465.1 Betaproteobacteria bacterium
GGAAGACCGTGCGCGGTGACGGGATGACATGGAAGTAGAGGTAGTCGAACAGCGCCTGCGGATCAAGCGCCGCGCCGCTGCCGGCCAGGTGGTCGGCCCGCTCGGCAAAGTGCAGCGTGTTGCCATCGACCCGCCAACACAGCGAGCGCACCGCGAACCGGTCGATGGCCAGGAAGACGCTGCCGTCGGCCAACTGCATCGCCACCGCGAAGTCGCCACTGACCATGCCGGCGGCTGCGCGCGCGCCGTGGCGGCCCACCAGCGCGGCCCAGGCCTGGTCGGCGGGGCCGGCCATGCCAGGCCCATCCGGGAAGCGCGGCGAACCCAGGCAAAGCGTCGTCGAGGTTGCGGTCATTTGGCGGTGCCCTGGTTTTGCGGGGTCGAGGCTGGGGTCGGCATCGGCATCACCGGGCCGGGGCCTGTGGCGCCAGCAACTCATGGGCGGCCGCGATGGCCCGGCGCGCATTGCTGTCCCAGTAGTAGCCCCGGTCACGCAGGGCGAGGCGGGCTTGGTCGCCCAGGCGCTGGCGCAGCGCGGCGTCGCCCAGCAGCACATCGAGCTTTGACTCAATCCCGCCGGGGTCGGCCGGGTCGTACATCGCGCAATCCACTCCGTTCACCAGCACCTCATGGTGATTGGGCTGGTCGGGTGCCAGGATGGCCTTGCCCATCGCCATGTACTCAAACAGACACAGCGGCGAGGCATAGGGCACCAAGGCGGTTTGCAGCGCCACATCAAAGGCCATCGCCGCCGCCGGCACCGAGGCCCTGGGCACCACGCCGGTGAAAGCCAGCTTGTGCGACACGCCCAGCGCAGCCGCCTGGGCCTCCAGCGCCGGGCGCACCGGCCCGTCGCCGACCACCAGCAGGCTGGCGCTGTCGCCCGGAGGCCGGCGGCTGATCCAGGCCACGATCCGGTCGAGCTGGTCCCACTCGCGCACAAAGCCGATGAAGCCGATCACCGTGCGGCCTGCCAGTCCGTGGCGGGCCTTGGCGGCATCCGTGTCGGGCAGGGCCGCGAAATCCTTGGGATTGATGCCGTTGGGGATCACGCGCACCCGCTCGGCGCGCACGCCCATGGCCACCAGCATGTCGCCCAGCACCTGGGTGACCGGAAACACCCGGTCGGCACCCAAAAAGGTGTAACGCTCGAAGCGATCCGCCAGCCAGCCCAGTTTCAATTGGTCGTATTTGCGGCGGGCGATGGCGTCGGGCGCATTGACTTCGAGCATCAGCGGGATGCCCAGCCGATTGCAGGCCCACACCCCGGCGGGCTGGTAGAGGGCATAGCGCTCGTAGACGACATCCGGCCGGAAGCTGCGCATGGCGGCCATCAACCTGCGGTAGGCCACCAGCGAGTAGCAGGCCTCGGCCAGCTCATAGACGGCACCGGGCAGGGATTTCTTGAGCCGACCCACCCAACCCGGGCTGCCGCCCTGGCCGGAATCGGATTGGTGCACGTCCGGGCCGACCAATTCCACCTGATGGCCGAGCTGGCGCAGGGCCTGCACCATCTCGTCGATATGGGTGAACTGGCCGTCCTTGGACGCGACGCGGTGGTGGTACAGGATGCGCATGGGGGACAAATGGGAGGGTTTGTGTCAGGGCCTGGCGCCGCGGGCTGTCAAGGTTGCTTGCTCTGGCCCGGCGGGCGCGGTGTGCCCGAGAGGCGTTTTCTCAGCGCCATGCCGAGATCGGCCAATTCGAGCCACAACAAATGCTGGGTGGCGCGCATTGCAACAATCCAGGCCAGCAGCGTGAGGGCGCCCGACAATATCAAGTGCGAAACGTAGTTGGCTTCAGTGGTCGTGAAAAATGCAAAAAACACCGCCGCCGGAGCCAGCGCGATGGCGCTTACCGCCAAACTGCGGCGGCAGGCCGCCCAAAGGTCAGACAACCTGAACTGGCTGCCCAGCCACAAATGCCATTGTGACAGCCCCAACCCCAGCACTGACGACAGCAGCATGCCCCAGCAGGCCCCCACCAGGCCGAACGGGATGACCGCCGCCAAGCCCGCCACCTGGACCATCTGCAGTATCAACTGCAGGCGGCTGGCCAATTTGACATGGCCATGCGACAGCAGCGCATCCTTGGCCAATTGGTGCACCAGCTCAAACGCCGCCGCCACACACAGGATGCGCGCCAGCGGCACCGAGCTGATCCATTGGTTGCCGTAGACCATGCGGATGGCGGGGAACGAGGCCAGTGCCAGAAACCCGAGAAAGGTCCAGCCGACGCCGGTGAAGATGGCGACACCGCGGATATAGGCGCGGTTGACATTGCCTTCTTCGCGGACCGATTTCGAGAAATAGGGCAGGCAGACCGGGCTGATCGCCCGCAGTACCAATTGGCGGAACAGTTGCACCAGCCCGGCGCCACGGCTGAAGATGGCCACATCGGCGACGCCTTGCACCCGCCCGATGATCATCTCGGGCGCGCCCTTGCCAAGCTGCCCCAGCACGTAGATGCCGCTGGCAAAGCTGCCAAAGTGCAGCACCTCGCCGATGCCGCGCAGGCCCGGCCACCTGGGGAAATCCTTGGGCCTGAAGCACATCGACCCGATCACCGTCACCACCACGCCGGCCAGCGACGACCAGGCCAGGCTCATCGGGCCGTGGCCGCGCAGCGCCAGGCCGATCGCCACCATCAACGAGACGACATCGGCCACCATGCCGGTCAGGAACAGTGGTTTGAAATTCATTTCGCGCCGAAACCAGGCCAGATTGATGGCGCCAAAAGGAATCAACAAAAAATTCAAGGCCTGCACCCGCATCACATCGGCCAGTAGCGCCGAGCGGTAAAAATCAGCCGCAAAGCCGGCGCCGAAGAAAATCACCAGGCCCATCAGCCACGACATGCCGATATTCACCGCAAATGCCGCCCGGATATTCTCCCGGCTCAGGTCCCTGGCCTGGATCAGGTACTCGGCGATGCCAAAATCCCGAAAATTGCTGGCCAGTGCTGAAAACACCGTGGCGACTGCAAAAACCCCCACTTCCAACGGCGTCAGGATGCGCGAGAGCACCACCGTGGAAACCAGCTGGAGCGCCACCCCAAAATAGCTTTGGGCGGCCGAATAGACCAGCGAGTTGCGCATTTCAGCCACAGCTCAACCCTTCGGCCTGGGCGCCAGTCAAGGGCCGTGACATTCAGGCCTTGGCAAACGCGCTGCGCACTGCGCACTGCAGGCAAAACAGCAACCATTTCAGGCCGGGCGTGGCCCCCAGCGCTTGGCCCGCGTAGTAGCGCGCATCGATCCAGTCACCCTTGGCCGCAAACTCGCTGGCAATCTTTTTGAGCGCATAGCCCTTGTGCTGGCGGGCATGCTGGCGGATTGTCGGGTCGCGCGAGCGCAGTACCGCCCGGTCGAGTACCAGGGTTTGCAGCAAGCGTTTTTCGATCATGCCCATCGCGGTGGTCATGTTGGTGGTTTTGCTGGGGTCGGGCACCCGGTGGTAGGACACCACCGCCGGGTTGTGCAGCATGTGCTGGCTGCTGTCGATGAGCTTGAGGAAGAGGTCACGGTCACATTCCCAGCGGATGCCCTCGTCCATGCCGCCCACCTCGTCAAACAGGGCCCGTCTCACCACCAGGCAATTGAGGTGGCAAAAGCCGGTGCTGGCCATCAAATCCTGGACCGTGACCTCAAAGTTGCCGCCCGCGTCGGGCAGCCGATGGCGGGCCAGCAACTCGGCCGCCAGGGTGCCCAGCCACAGGGTGCCCAGGCGCTGCTGGTCGCCGACCCAGGCGTCCTGGTTGCCCATGTAGAGATCAACCACCCGGCTGCCGGGGCCGCCGCCGGCCAGGGCCCGGGCCGCCCGTTCGAGGTGGCCGGGGTCGGTCCATTTGTCGTCGTCGTCGAGAAAGCCGACATAGTCGCCGCTGGCTTTGCTAACGCCGTAGTTGAGCGAATAGCTTTGGCCGTGGCCCTTGGGGCGGTGCACCAGCGTGTGGGCACTGAAGCGCTGGCCCAGCGCGCTGGCGGCGCGGTCCCAGACGGCCTGGTAGGCGGCCAGGTGCTGGTCGGCCGAGCCATCGTTGACGACGACGATCTCAAGCTGGCGATAGGTCTGCGCCAGCACCGATTGCAGGGCTTCCTGGAACAACTGGGGCCGGTCGCGGGTGGCCAGCACGATGGAGATCATTGGCTGCATCACAGGATCCTTGGCGCTGTTTTGGGGGGCGGCCCAGCCATCCTGACCGGCCCGGCCTGCAGGGCTGCCGGTCATGGCAGGTTCTCAATCGGGGCCAGGTCGGCGTACGGCGACAGCATCCAGCGCAGCGTGGTCCGGATCGCTTCCTGGCGGGCGTCTATCGTCGACAAGGCCTGGTCGGCGTCCAGCAATTCGTAGCGAGCCAGGTGCCGGGGCGAACGCAGGGCTTGCTGCCAATCGGCATGGGCCGCCACCAGTTCATCGAACTCTTTGCTGATCAGGCTGCGCCCGCTCATCAGCAGCAGCAGGTCGCCCTTGAAGCTGGCCAGGCCATGGCGCATGCGTGCCAGCGCTGGGGCGCTGGGGTCGTCCGCCGCTGGCTGGCTGGGTGGCACCTGGCCGATGCCGCTGCGCTGCTTGAGGCGCGAGAAGACCCGCCGCGCGAGCGTGGCCAGGGCGGGCAGGGGGTTGTATTGCAGGCGCAGCACCTTGAGCCAGAAATCCAGGTCGTGCAGCCGGCGGCTGTAGTGCTTGACGGCCACCACGTCCCCGATCTCGGCCGTTTGCACCCACGGGTTGCCCAAAGCGATGCCGGTGACCTCCGGGAACTTCCAGGCATTGATCATCACGGCCGATGCAGCGTCGCAGCCGCCCCACAGCACCCATTCCCGTAGCGCTGGCGCTTGCTGGCGGAAGGCGTTGAGGGCGGCCCGCAGGTCGGCCTCGATGTCGGTGAAACCCCGGAAGCTGCCCTCGCTGTCGCCCAGGCCCCGGTAGTCGAAGCGCATCACCGGCACGCCGGCGGCGGCCAGCGCGCGGGCCATCTGCACCTGCAAGCGGCACACACCGCCACGGTATTGCGGGCCGCCTGCCACCACCGTGATCAGGCCACGGCTGAGGATGGTCTCGGGCAGGTGCACCATGCCAATCAACTGGCTGCCCTCGCAGTCGAAGGCCAAGGGGATTTCTTGGACGTTCAAGGCCGGTCTCCCATCAGCGCAAGCGTCATGCTTTGCAGCGCGGGGGCGTCTTCACGGTGGTGCAACTGCCAGATCAAGGGGCTGACCACGGTGCTGCCAACGATGCGGGCGCCTTGGGCGCAGAGCGGCTCGATCAGCCGGCGACTGGGGATGGACAGGGTTTGCTCGGGCCCAGACACCATCTCGATCCAGTCGACGCGGTGGCGGGCCAGGCTGGCGAAATCGCCCATGCGCCGCGCCGCCAGGCCATCCGCCAACCGGCCTGACAGCGCGTAGCCGGCCACCTCCAGCGCCTCGCCGGCAGACAGGCGCTTGCGGATGGTCTCGGTGGTTTCGCGCTCGGTGTCGCGCACCATTTGCGAGGCGATGCGCAAGCGCAGGTATTGGTTGAGGAACAGCTTGCCGTCGATGACCGGCTGCCAGAACAGCAAGCGATGCACGTCCAGGTCGGTGCGGCAGGCCAGCTCGGCGGCCAGCAGCGCGCCGGTGCGCACGCCCCACAGGGTCAAGGGCTGGCCGGTCTGCTGGATCAGCCAATGGGCGGCCGCCGCAGCGTCGTCCAGCCAATGCTGCCAATCGCCGTCGGCCACCTCGCCGTCGCTCTCACCGGTGCCGTGCGGGTCGAGCAACAGGCAGCGCAAGCCCGCAGCGGCAAAGGCGCGCGCCTGCGAGGCCACTTGGGCGCGGCAACGGTTCATCTCCTCGGCGAACGGCGGCAGGTAGAGCACCGCGCCGCTGCAAGGCCCGGTTGGCGTGATGTGCAGTGCAAACAAGCGCCGGCCGTTGAAGTCGAGAAACTGGGGCTGGGGGGTGGAGGTCCGGGGCGTGGTCCGGGGGGCGTTCCGGGTGGGGGGCGGGTTCATGTCGGCCATTCGAGATCAGGCGATGTCCTGGGTTGCGGCAGGTATTGCCGCGCTGCGGTCGCAGTGTGCCAACAGCGTGGCGCGGTGCAGCGCATAGGCCTGCACGGCCTCGGCCATCAGCGGGCCGGGCACGGCAATGCCGGCGTAGTCACTCTGGCTGTGGTTGACCGTGCCGGACTTGAGCCGGCTGGAGGTATCACCGGCATTGCCGCGCCCGGTGTTGGAGAAGGTCTTGTACTCGGTCGGGATCGGGCTGGGCAGGTGCAACCAGTCGCCCAGCGCCTGCAAGGTCGGGCCGGTGCTGCTGATCAGGCATTCAGCGTCCAGGTAGAAGTACCGCCCCTTCAAGGCGGTGGCCAGGCTGGCGAGTGTGTGCAGCCGGTCGATGTAGTAGCGGGCGGCGCCGTCGGGCTGGGCTTCAGGGGCCTGCGGCTGGCTGCCCTGGTAGAGCACCACCAGGCTCTTGATCGACTGTGCCGGCGTGCGCAGCATCATGATGGTGTGGCTGTGGGGCCGGTGCAGCACCGGCAGTGCCACCTGGTGGCCGTCATGCAGCACCTTGTCAAACATATAGCGCGCCTGCGGCTTGGCGGCATGGCCGGCGAAGTGCAGCAACTTCTGCCGCCACAGGCTCTTCCAGCCGAAGTAGCCGATGTGCATCTCGTAGTAGCCCTCCACCAGCGGGTGACTGCCGACGAGGTGGCCAAACAGGCTGGTATTGGCCCGCATGTGGCTGAGCAAAAAGATGTTGCGGTGCTGCAGCACCAGCCTGGGGTTGGCGGCAAGCGCGTTCAGGATGGACATGGCTTGGGATCGGTTCGAGCGCAGCGCAGCAGGTGATTCAAGGGCCATGGATTCAGGGCTGGGCCGTGCTGGCCAGCCAGCCATCCACCGACGCCATGACCTGCCGGCAGACGCGGTCGTAAGTGGTGCGCGGCATGCCATAGGGATCGCTGATCTCGATGCCGTGACGCAGGTCTGCGGTGGAGGCGCCAAGCAAGAAGGCCTTGTGCTGGGCCGACGGGTGCTCGGCCAGCAGCCGGTCCAGGTGGGCCAGCTCCATCACGAAGATGGCGTCGGCTTGGCTCACCATGGTCTCGGTCAGCGTGCAGGATCGCCAGTCCGCCAGGTTGATGCCAGCATCCGCCGCGACCTCGATCATCACCGGATCGGCCGGTCGGCCGCCGGCCGCATGGAAGCCCGCCGACCTGAACTGATAGCGCCCGGCATGCCGGGCCTGGCCGTAGGCCTGTGCGAGGGCGCTGCGGTTGATGTTGCCGTAGCACAGGAACAGCACCTGGCTGGCCTGGGCCATGCGCCTGCGGCCGGCGCCGCCCGGCCGCGCCGCGCTGCGCGCGCGGGCCAGGCTGCGGCGCTGGTGCAGCAGCGTGCCGACGCGCTGGCACTGCCGGCGGCCGATGCGCCACAAGTCCACCAGGCCGGGCCAGGGATCGCGCAGCGACTGCACGTCGAAATGGTGGCGCGGCGAGAACACCAGCAGGCCATCAAGCAGCACCTTGCGCAAGCTGGGCAACTGGACCAGGTCCGGGGGCGCGTCTTTGCGCAGCACCTGCTCCAGCCAGTCCAGGTCGCGGGCAAGCTGGCGGCAGACCACGCCGTTGCGGGCAGGCGGGTGGTCACGCACCTGGCCGGTGGTCATCAGCTCATGCAGCATTGCGGGGAAGTTGGCGCCCGCTGCCACTGCCAGCGGCAACGAGCCCCAGAAACGGCCATTGATCTCCATCAGCCGGAACTGGCCGGTGGTGGGCTGGTACTTGAACTCGACCATGGCCACACCGTGCCAGGCCAGTGCCTGCATCAGTTGCTCGGCGGCCGCCCGCAAGGCCGGCACGATGGCTTCACTGATGCGCAGACTGCTGCCGCCGCCAGTGAGCGGCACTTCATGCAGGCGCCGGTGCTGGAACATGTAGCGCACGCTGCCGTGGTCGGCGATCAATTCGATGCCCACGCCGTCGCCACGGAAATACTCTTGCAGGATCACCTGGCCATAACGCAGCGCATGCCGGACCTGGGCCGCCAACTCGCTGGCGTTGTGGGCATAGCTGACCGTCAATTGCACCCGCTGG
>JANLZT010000573.1:0-2985 GCA_031366465.1 Betaproteobacteria bacterium
GATGAGATCGCCGAGGGGCTGAGGATCGTCGAGCGTCAGCTGGGCGAAAAGACCGTGCGCGCCGGGGAGCAGGAGCTGTTCAAGGCCCGCGCCAAGGAAAAGGGCCACGTCAAGCTGATCGACATCATCACTGCGCGGCTGGATTCGAGCTCCGATTCTTTTGTTGCGACCTTGCCCAGCCTGCAGCTGAAAGACGTGCGCATCAGCGAGGCGATGGTGCACGACAACGAGCGCATGCTGACGGGCGGCTTTTACGCCGAGGTGGAGCTGGCCTATGACCCGACCATCGCCCAGGAGAAGAACGGGCGGCCGTTCGGTATCGATTCGCTGCGCGAGATTCAGCTTTCCAAGCGCGAGGTGCTGCCGGCGCTGTACCGGGGCCGTGAAGCGTTTGCCACCGAGGCGTGGAAGAACTTCCTGATCCGCAGCATCGGCATGGAGCCTGAACAACTCAGCCCCCGCGCCCGCGACATGATGCTGTTGCGCATGGTGCCGTTCGTCGAACGCAACTACAACCTGGTGGAGCTTGGGCCGCGCGGCACCGGCAAGAGCCACCTGTTCCAGCAGGTGTCGCCCTACGCGCACCTGATCTCGGGCGGCAAGGCGACGGTGGCGCGCATGTTCGTCAACAACCAGAACGGCCAGCGCGGGCTGGTTTGCCAGTACGACGTGGTCTGCTTCGATGAGATTTCAGGCGTGTCCTTCGACCAGAAGGACGGCGTGAACATCATGAAGGGATACATGGAGTCCGGTGAGTTCAGCCGCGGCAAAGAGAGCATCCGCGCCGATGGTGGCGTGGTGATGGTCGGCAACTTCGACGTGGACGTGCAGCACCAGCAACGCGTGGGCCATCTGCTTGGCCCGCTGCCGCCCGAAATGCGCGACGACACCGCCTTCATGGACCGCATCCACGCCTACCTGCCGGGCTGGGATCTGCCCAAGGTGAGCCGCGATCTGCTGACCAACCACTTCGGCCTGGTCAGCGACTTCCTGTCCGAGTGCTGGAACCAGTTGCGGCGCCAGAGCCGGCAAAGCGTCCTGCAGGGGCGCATGCACCTGGGCGGCGCGCTGAGCGGGCGGGATACGACGGGCGTCCAGAAAACCGTCAGCGGGCTGGTCAAGCTGGTGTCGCCGAACCCGGAGACCCCGGTTTCGGACGAGGTGCTGGAGTGGGCGCTGCGCCTGGCACTGGAATGCCGGCGGCGGGTCAAGGAGCAGCAGAAGCGCATCGGGTCCGCCGAGTTCCGCAACACCCAGTTCAGCTACTCAATGGGCGACGACGGGGTGGAGAAGTTTGTGGCCACACCCGAGCTGTACAGCGAGAACAGCATCAGCGCCGATCCACTGCCGCCAGGACAGGTCTGGGTCATCTCCGCAGGCGGCGGCGATGAGAACCCTGGGCTCTATCAGGTGGACATCACCGAGGGCCCGGGCAGCGGCCTGAAGATATTGAACCAGCCGGCGCCGCTGCCATTCCGCGAGAGCGTCCGCTGCGCCGAGCAGAACCTGTATGCGCGTGCGAAGGAACTCGTCGGCGACCGGGAGCCGCGTCAGCATGAGTTCTCGGTGCAGTTGCGCGCGTTCGACAGCGCCAAGAGCGGATCAGCGGTCGGCGTCGGCGTGCTGCTCGCGCTGTGCTCGTCGTTGCTGCAGAAGAGCATCAAGGGCGGCCTGGCGGTCACCGGCGGCTTGAACCTGGGTGGCTCGCTGGAGACGATCTTCAACCCCGTCGCGGTGGTGGAGATTGCGATCGAGAAAGGTGCCGCAAGCATCTTGATGCCCATCAGCAGCCGACGACAACTCAACGATCTGCCAGACGAATTGGCGGCCAAGATCACGATCCACTACTACCTTGACGCGCGCGATGCGCTGTTGAAGGCATTGGCGATTTGAACTGTGCGCCTGGCCACGAGGCGCCACCCACGCCGCGCACCAGGGGAGACAGGATGAAGCGCATCCGCAAGTTCGGCTTGCGCCAACTGGGCCCCGGCCTGATCACCGGCGCCGCCGGCGACGACCTGAGCGGCATTGCCGCCTACTCGCAGGCGGGTGCCCAGTTCGGCTACTCGATGCTGTGGGCGGTGGTGTTCACGCTGCCGCTGATGGCCGCGATCCAGATGGTCAGCGCGCGCATCGGCTATGTGACGCGGCGCAGGCTGGCGGCCAATATCAAGGCCAACTTTCCACGCTGGGTGCTGCTGGCGGTGGTGGGCATGCTGCTGGTGGCCAACACCCTGAACCTGGCCGCCGACATCGCTGCCATGGCCGCCACTGTGATCGCGATGCTGGTAACGATCTGAGCGGCACCGGCCGCCCGGGGCACCCAAGACCCCTCAAGCCTGCGGCAGCCCCAAGCTCACCGACACACTGCGCACCCGCCGCGCCAGCCGGCGCGATTGCGGCGCGGCGTTGGCGCGTGGCTGCAGATGGTTCAGCACCGCAGCGGCGTCGCCGGCGCGCTGCAGCGCGTCGATCCACAACTGCTCGAACAAATCGCGCTGGGCATGGCTGCCGCCAATCCGGGCTAGCTGTGGCATGGCGCGGCCGAGTGCGTCGGCAGCCTCGGCCCAGCGCGCCTGGGCTGGCTGGGCCAGGCCCCGGGCATGCAGGCACAGGCCCAGCGCGGCGGGCACCGCCACGCCTTGCCAGGCCTGCCGGGTACTGGTGGGCGCCTGGGCGGCATGCCGCTGAAGATTGGCCAGCAGGCTGTCGGCCTCGGGCCGACCGGCACGCGCCAGGCCGTAGAGATATTGCAGGTCGAGGAAGGGCTGCACCTGGTCGCTCACCCTGGGCAGCAGGTGGTCGGCCAGGTCTTGCCAGCGATCCCCCACATCGACACCGGCCCACTCCAGCCGGGCCAGCAGCGACACCGCGCCCACCTGGTCCTGGCTGTAGCTCTTGTCGATGCCCCACACGTCCTGGTCGTAGAGCGCCAGCGCCGCCGCGTCGTCGCCCAGCTCCAGCTGGAACAGCGCCAGGTGCCAG
>JANLZT010000759.1:0-8484 GCA_031366465.1 Betaproteobacteria bacterium
CACGATGCCCGGTACGTCCAGCACATGACCGTCGCGCGTGTGCTGCTTGAGCACCATCTCGCGGGCCTGGTAGTGCGGGTCGTCGACGATGTCCTTGGCGGTGTAGGCGCGGCCGGCCGGCACCTTGGCCGCGCCCAGCACGGCCAGCACCTCGGCCGTCGGGCGCTGCCGTGTCCAGGCCTCGATGGCCGCGTCCAGCTCGGCCACGCGTTGCACGCGGCCGGCGTTGTCGGCAAGCAGGGGGTCGTTGCCCAGGTCATCCCGGGCGATGGCTGTCATCAGGCGTTTGAAGATGCTGTCGCCATTGCCGGCGATCAACACCACGCCGTCGTCACCGCAGCGGTAGGCGTTGCTGGGCGCGATGCCGGGCAGCGCACTGCCCGCAGGCTCACGCACCACCCCGAAGGCGCTGTACTCGGGGACCAGGCTCTCCATCACATTGAACACCGCCTCGTGCAGCGCCACGTCGATCACTTGCCCTTTCCCACCATTGACCTTGCGGTGGTACAGCGCAGTGAGCACGCCGATGGTGCCGTGCAGCGCGGCCAGCGTGTCGCCGATGGAGATGCCGCAGCGCACCGGCACACGGCCCGGCTCGCCGGTCAGGTGGCGCAGGCCGCCCATCGCTTCGCCGATGGAGCCGAAGCCCGGCAGGTCGCGGTAAGGCCCGGTCTGCCCGTAGCCGCTGATGCGCAGCATCACCAGCCCCGGGTTGTCCTGGGCCAATGCCTCGTAAGACAGGCCCCAGCCCTCCAGCGTGCCGGGGCGGAAGTTCTCGATCAGCACGTCGGCCTGGGCAATCAGCTTCTTGGCGATGCCCTGGCCTTCGGGGCTGCGCAGGTCGAGCGCGATCGAACGCTTGTTGCGTGACTGCACCTGCCACCACACCGAGCTGCCATCCTGGATCAGCCGCCAGTTGCGCAAGGGGTCGCCAGCGCCGGGCGCCTCGATCTTGATCACCTCGGCACCAAACTCGCCCAGCGTCTTGCCGGCAAAAGGGCCGGCGATCAGCTGGCCCATCTCGACGACCTTCAGGCCGTCCAAGGCTCCTGCTTGCATCAGCTTCTCCTCAATCCACCGTCGCGCCGGATTCCTTGACGATCCTGGCCCACCTGGGCAGGTCGTCCTTGATCAGCGCTGCAAACTGCTCGGGCGTGCTTTTGAACGGCTCGCAGCCGACCACGGCCAGCCTGTCCTTGGTGTCTTGCGCGTCCAGCACCTTGGCCAGCGCGGCCTGCAGTTGCGCGACGATGGGCTTGGGCGTGCCGGCCGGCGCAAACAGGCCGTACCAGGGCGTCGAGCCGAAGCCTTTGATCGTCTCGCCGATGGTCGGCACCTCAGGCAAGGCCGCGACACGCTTCTCGTTGACCACGCCCAGCACCTTGAGCTTGCCGCTCTTGATGAACGAGATCGACGACGGCAGGCTCTGCACGCTGACCTGCACCTGGCCACCGACGAGATCGGTCACCGCCGCCGACGCGCCCTTGTATGGCACATGGACCAGATCGATGCCGGCGGCCTTGCCCAGCATCTCGCCGATCAAGTGGTTCAGGGTGCCGTTGCCGGCCGACGCGATGGCGTACTTGCCCGGCGCGGCCTTGGCCGCAGCGATGAACTCGGCCACGGTCTTCGGCGGGAAGGCGTTGTTGGCCACCAGCACATAGCCCGCCGTGGCCACCGGCGAGATCGGCTCGAAATCCTTGACCGGGTCGAAGCCGGTGCTTTTGTAGAGCGACGGGTTGATCACATGGGCGCTGTTGACGGTGAGCATCAGCGTGTAGCCATCGCCTCTGGCCTTGGCCGCGGCCGCGGTGCCGATGTTGCCGCCGGCGCCGGGCTTGTTGTCGACGATGAACTGCTGGCCGAGCGCCTCGGTGAGCTTTTGCGCCACGATGCGGGCGATGGCGTCGTTGGCGCCACCCGGTGACTGCGGCACGATGACCGTGACCGGTTTGGCCGGGTACTTGTCCTGCGCAAGGGCGCCGAATGAGGCCAGCGCCAGTGCGCAGACGCCGAGATGGCGGCGGGTGATCTTCATGGCGGACGGTCTCCGTGGGTGGGCTGTGGGTTGCTGACCAAGGCGATGGGCGCCAGCAGCGCCACGCCGTTGCCGGTCGGCTCGACGCGAGGGCGCTGCCAACGCTTGTGAACCAGGGCCTGCGGGACGCGGGTGACAGGCATCGCTGCGAGCCGGCAGTGTCGGCAACGCGATTGTTGAAAATCAACGCACCACAGCGGAATGACCGGTTCGCGAGGCCAGCTTTCGCAAAGCGCGAAATCAGGGTTTAGCCGGGGTGTCACTTGTGAACATTGGCGACCAGGTGGTCGAGCAGCAAGCGCACCGGCCGGGCCAGCGCAGCCAGGTCGCGCACGCCGATCAGCAGCTCGCGCTCGACCCAGGGGTCGGACAGCTCGATGCGGGCCAGGCCCATCGAGCGCAGATGCGGCCGCACGGCGGTGTCGGGCAGCACCGCCACACCCAGGCCGGCAGCCACCATCTGGCACATGGCGTCGAAGCTGCGCACATGGATGCGCACACGCAGCCGCCGGCCGATGGCAGCACTCTCGGCGGCCAGGCGCTGCGCGAGCGAAGTCTCTTTGGGCAGGCTGACGAAGTCGAGGTCGGCAACCTCGGCGAAGGCCAAGGCCGACGGCGGTGCGAGCGACGCCAGGGTGCCCTCAGGCGCTCGCGATGCAAGCGCGTGCCCCGCCGGCACCACCAGCACCAGCCGGTCACGCCGGTACAGCACCGTCTGCAGCCCCAAGCTTGGCGTGCGCTCGGCAAAGATGCCGATCTCGGCGCGGCCATCGACCACTGCCAACACCGCCTCGCGGCTGTCGGACTCGTCCAACTCGATGCGGATGCCGGCATGCGCGGCGATGAAGCCGGCCAGATCGGCCGGCAGAAACTGCGTCACTGCGGAGGTATTGGCCACCAGGCGCACGACACCAACGATGCCGGACGCGTGGTCGGACAGGTCGGCAGCCAGGTTGTCGACATCGGCCAGGATGCGTTGCGCATGCCGATGCAGCGCCTGGCCGGCGAGCGTGAGCGTGACGCCGCGCGAATGGCGCTCGAAGAGCTCAGCATCCACCGCGTCCTCGAGGTCTGAGATGCGCTTGCTGGCCGCGCCCACGGCCAGATGCGCCAACTCGGCGCCACGGCTGATGCTGCCGGTACGCACGACCAGGTTGAACAGCGACAGCGAAACGAGGTCGAGGCGGTGCAGGTTCATGGCGGGGACACCTTGCGAAGCCGGCTGGCGAGCCTTGAGCGGCGCGACGTGCAAGGCGCAGAACATGGTGCCACAGCGCCCCATCAGCGGGCCAGGTGGCGCAACCGGGCAGCCTGGCTCGACCCGCCATGGCGCACGGCGCTTTTGTCCAAGGTCTGGCAGCTCCGCTCCAGGCTTGCTTGCCACGATCAGTGCGCTTCACGCCACCGGCCGAGATCAAACCCGGCGCAGGACTTGCACCGCCAAGCCTGCTGCAGGCTGGGCAGACACGAAAAAGCCGGCCCAGGGGCCGGCTCACAGACACATCGCAGCGGGGCCCAGAGGCCCCGCGCGCATCACTTCAGGTGGCCGTTGATCAGCTTGGTCATCTCGAACATCGAGACTTGCGCCTGCTTGAAGATCTCCCGCAACTTGGCATCAGCATTGATCATGGTGCGCTTGACCTTGTCTTGAAGGTTGTTCTTCTTGATGTACTCCCACACCTTCTTGGTCACCTCGGTGCGCGGCACGGCCTTGTCGCCAATGATGGCCGCCAGGGCCGCACTGGGCGTCATGGCCCGCATGAAGGCGGCGTTGGGCGTGCGCTTGGCAGCCGGCGCGGCCTTCTTGGCGGCCGCCTTGCCAGCCGGCGGTGCCGCCGGCTCGGCTGCTGCCGCCTTGGCCGCCGCTTTTTTGGCTGCCGACTCTTTGGCCGATACCGCCTTCTTGGCGGGTGCCGCCTTCTTTGCAGCCGGGGCCTTCTTGGCCGGTGCGGCCTTCTTTGCAGTTGCCATTTTGTTTGATCTCCAACACGTGAGTGGTTTGATGTGCGGTGGCCTGGGCCAAGGGCTGCATGAACCCCTGTTGCTCTCAAGACCGCTGCGCCCGCCATGGTAATGCCAGCAACCCGGGCTGAGAAGCGGTTTTCCCTCGTAAAACAGGCCTGGCTGCCTGCTGTCAGGGCCTTTTGTCGTGCCTGTACATCAGGCCGGCCGGCGCAGGCCTTCAAGCCGTCATGACCGGCCCCTGAATCGGTGCTGCACCACCCGCCGGCCGCTGCCGTTCATGGGCCGACGACCGGCGGTGGGCGAGGGCGATGGCGGTATGCTCGACGCCATGAAACTCATCGTCCGCTGGCTGCTGCTGGCCGCTGCACTGCTGCTGGTGGCGCATCTCTACCCCGGTGTCAGCGTGGCCAGTTTTGGCGCCGCGATGGTGGCTGCCCTGGTGCTGGGTTTGTTCAACACCCTGGTGCGGCCACTGCTGGTGTTGCTGACGCTGCCGGTGACGGTGGTCACGCTGGGCTTGTTTCTGTTTGTGATCAACGCACTGATGTTTTGGTCAGCGGCCGGGGTGCTGGACGGCTTCAAGGTCACCGGCTTCGGCGCGGCCTTGATCGGGTCGCTGATCTACAGCTTGTGCGGCATGGTGATCGACGTGGCGATGGAGCGCGTGTTCAGCCGCGGCGAGGCTTGACGCGGCTGCGCCGCCGCTGATTCACTCGGGCGGCGGCGCATTGCGTGAGCCGGCTTGCCGGCGCTGGTCGGCCAGCAGCTCGCGGCGCTGGGCGATCAAATCGCGCAGCCGGGCGTCGATCACCGATGCTTCAATGAAGTCGGTGCGCTGGCTGGCCGCATTGGCCTGGCCCGTGCGGGCCAGTTGCTGGCCGGCACGCAGGCGGTCGATCGCGCCGGGCAGGTTGCCCAGCGCGGCTTGCGATTCGGCATCGGCCCGCAAGGCACGCAGGCGCTGGCCCAGTTGCTGGCTGGTTTGCGACAGCAGCAGCCACGCGCTGGCATCGTCGCGGTGCTCGCTGACCCAGGTCTGCAGCGCCTCGGCGCTGCGCTGCAGTGCGGCGGGATCGCCACTGGCCAGCGGCAACTCGGCGCGCAGCAACACATCCGCGCGCGCCGTCTCGCCGACACCGCCCACCCCGCCGATACCACCGACAGCGCCAGCGCCAGCGAGGCTGCGCAAGGCGCCGTCGGTGTCACCTCGCGCCAACGCCAGCCGGGTGGTCAGATGGGCCACGGCGCGCTGGGCGACAGGCTCGGCAGTGACTGTCGCCAGGCTGCCCATCAGTGCCTGGGCCGCCGTGATGGCCTGCTGGGCCCGGTCAAAGTCACGCAACTGGGTGGACGCCAGTGCGCCGGTGTACAGGCCCACCAGCCGCTCGACCGGGCTGAGGCTTGCCACCCCACCCCGTACATCCAGTTCTTGCAGGCGCCGCAGGGCCTGGGTGGACGGGTCCATCAAGACCCTGGCGCGGGCCTGCATCAGGCTGTGGCCCAGCGCCAGGCCATCATGGCCGGGCCTGCGCTCGGCCGCCTGGCTGCTGGCGGCTGGCCCGGCCGCTTGCACCATCTGCCGGGCCTCGCCGATGCGGTCGATGGTCAAGGGGTGGCTGCGCAGATAGGGGAAGCCGCCGCTGTCATTGAGGCGGGCCGATTGATCGAGCTTGTCGAACATGCCGGCCATGCCGGCCGCCTCGAACCCGGCCTCGCCCATCAGCGCCAGGCCGGTGCGGTCGGCCTCGCGCTCCATGTCGCGCGAGAAGTTCAGCTGCGACTGCTGGATCGCCGCCTGGCCGCCCAGGATGGCCGCCTGCGCGGCGTCGCTGCTGCTGGCGCGGCTGGCCACCACCAGGCCCAGCAAGGTGGCCACCAACCCCAGCGTGCTGCTTTGCGAGGCCGCCGAGATACTGCGCGCGATGTGGCGCCGGGTGATGTGCGACAGCTCGTGGGCCAGCACCGATGCGAGCTCGTCCGCATTGGCGGTGAGCGCGATCAGGCCCAGGTGCACGCCCACATAGCCGCCCGGCAACGCAAAGGCATTGACCGAGCGGTCCCGCACCAGAAAGGCCTCATACGGGAACAGGCGCTCGGTGTCGGCGCTGATGTCGCCGCGGGCGCGCGCCGCCTGCACCAGCGGCCGCCACAGCGACCGCAAGTAGTCCAGCAGCAGGGCGTCGTCGAGGTAGTCGGGATCGCGCCGGATCTCGCGCATGATCTGCTCGCCGATGCGCTTTTCCTGGTTGAGGTTGAAGTCGTCAGAGGCGGCCTCGCCCAGGGCCGGCAGGCGAACCGTCGAGGGCGGGTTGCCCTGGGCCTGCAGCGGCATGATCGCCCCCGGCAGCAGGCTGGCCGCCAGCAGCAGGCTGGCCAGGCGGCAGGGGGCACGGCGGCCGGCCGCGCGGAGTTGTCGGTGGGTCAAGTGAGATCCTGGCCTTGGGGGCGGGTGGATGGCGTCGGGTGGGTGCCGCCGCAGGCCCCGAGGTTCCATCTTCTATCATGGCGCTGCCACGTTGCCGCCTTGTTTCGCGGCACTTCATCCACCCCCAAACGCCCCTCGATGACTTCAGCCCTCACCCACTTCGACAGCCACGGCCAGGCCCATATGGTGGACGTGGCGGCCAAGGCCGACAGCCACCGCATCGCCCGCGCGGTGGGCAGCATCCGCATGCTGCCGGCCACCTTGGCATTGATCAGCGAGGGCCATGCCAAGAAGGGTGACGTGATCGGCATCGCCCGCATCGCCGCCATCCAGGCCGCCAAGCGCACCGCCGAGCTGATCCCGCTGTGCCACCCCTTGCCGCTCACCCGGGTGGCGGTGGCCTTCACTTTGGACGTGGCGGCCAGCGCCGTGCACATCAGCGTGCAGGCCGAGACCGTCGGCCGCACCGGGGTCGAGATGGAGGCCCTGACCGCCGTGCAACTGGGCCTGCTGACGATCTATGACATGTGCAAGGCAGTCGACCGCGGCATGGTGATCGACAACGTGCGCCTGGTCGAGAAGCGCGGCGGCAAATCGGGCCACTGGGTGGCCGACGAGACCGAGGCTAGCGCGCTGCCTGCGCCGCCGGCAGCCGCGCCGGGCCGCTGAACTCGCGCCAGCCATGCAGGCGCTGCGGCGCCTGGCACTGGAAGGCGGTGGCAGCGGCATCCGCACCATTCGAGCCATTCGTGCCGTCGGCGACATCCACGCAGGGCGCAAAAAAAGCGTCAGCCTCGGGGTTCTTGAACTCGCGCAGCCGCTGCGCCAGCCAGCGCGCCTGGTCCAATTGGCCGGTGGCCGCCAACTGGCGCGCCCAGGCCAGCATCAAGCGGGTGTCGAGCAATGAATGGCTGGCACGCGCCACGCCGAGCGCCGCATCGGCCGGCGGCGCATCGTTGGTGGCGGCGGCATAGTCAGCATGGTGGGCAAACAGCGGGCTGTGCTGGCCGCGCCAGATGCGCTGTCCCAAAGGCGCCGCGCCATCGCCGGGCGCATAGATGACCACCACACGCTGGTAATCCAGCACCGCCAAGGCCCCGCCCAGGGCCATCAGCAGGCCGGCCGCCACGGCCCACCGGGCCGGCGTTGACGGGGTTTCTGTGCTTGACGACGTGCCCGCTGGCGTGCCCAGCGCATAACCCCAGGCCAGCGCGGCCGGCAGCAGAAAGTAGGCGTACCACAGCGGATACTCCACCGCGCTGTGCAGCAGGGCCAGCAGCACCAGCATCCAGGCTGCACGGGCCGCCAGGCCGGCCTGCCCATCAGCCCGCCCATCAGCCCGCCAGGCCCGGCGGCCGGCCTGCCAGAGCGCGGCCGCCATCAGCAGCAGCACGGCGGCGGCGGCCGGCAGGCCCAGCTCGACCGCCAGTTGCAGCGGCAGGTTGTGGGTGTGGTCAAAGAATGCGGTCGGCCGGTGGGCAAAGGGGGTCAGGGTCCAGGCCAGGTTGAACTCGCCAAAGCCCACCCCCGTCCAGGGGTTGGCGGCGACCAGATCCCAGGCATTGCGCCAGATATTGAGGCGGGAGTTGGGGCTCTCGGCGCCGGCAGCCACCGCGCCCTCGGCCACCAGCCGCGCCCCGGCGCCCAGGGCCTGCTGGCTCAGCGCGCCCCACCAGCCCATCGCCCCGTAGGCCAGGCCATACAGCAACGGTGTGGCCGCCAGCCAGCAGCGGGTGTGGGGCGTCAGCCGGCGGTCCAGCAAGGCCCAGCCCAGCAGCAGGCCCAGGCCCACCGCGCCAGTGCGCGAAGCTGTCAACTCGATGGCCAGCACCATCAGCGCGCTGCTGGCCCAGGCCGCCCAGCGCGGCAGGCGGCCCCGCTCCATCAGCGGAACAGCCGCCACCAGGGCCCACAGCAGCAAGCTGGCCAGGTGGTTGGGCTGGCGCAGATTGCCCACCGCCCGGCCGGCCACGCCGCTGTGGGCGATCAGGTTGCCGTCGGTCCAGCCCGGCGCGAACACCTGCACCAGCGCCACCCCGCTGCCCAGCAAGCCGCT
>JANLZT010000600.1:0-2044 GCA_031366465.1 Betaproteobacteria bacterium
AACTGCTTGGCCATCCAGTCGTTTTCACTCTTGAACTCGGGCGTGACGGCGCGCTGGAAGTCGTAGTTCAGCACCAGTGGCTTGCCGGTGACGGCATCGCGCCCGTTCGGGTAGCCGGCCTCGGCCAGCAGCGTCTGGGCCTCTTGCACCGTGCGCCGCACCGGTTTGCCGTCCACCCAGCGGTGGGTGACGGGATTGTGGAAATCGCCCTGGCCCTCGCGCGAGCCAAACAGCCCCGGCGGCAGCGGGCTGTGCGCCGCCACCCCGCCCTTGTGCTTGAAGATGCGGCCATAGCCTTCTTCGTAGTCGACCACGATGGCAATCGCCTGGCGCAGCTTGCGGTGCTTGTCGTCCTCATCGGGGGTGGCGCCCTTGCCCACCACCGGGTCGAGCATGTTGAAGCCCAGATACCAGTTGCTGATGTCGGTGGTGAGCGGGAACTTGAAGCCGCGCTGCTTGAACAAGGCCGCCACCTCGTCGGAATCATCGGCATCGTTGCGGAAGTCCACCCCCCACTCGGGCCGCTCGATCTCGGGCACATCAAAGTAGCCCTGCTTGAACTTCTCCTTGCGCGCGACTTTCTCTTTCTCGATGGTGACGTAGAGCTTGTCGATGAAGGGCATGGGCTTGCCGCAGTCGGCCAGCATGCCGGCCTCCTGGTCGCCGGGCATGCCCTCGCAGGGGTAGGCCTCGCCGTGGAAGTTGGGGTTGCGCACCAGCACATGGCGGCGGTCGCGGACGAACTCGGCCATCATGTAAGGGCCCGATCCCACCGGCCATTGGTTGAGCGACAGGCCGGCCTCGTTCATGCCGGGCTGGGCATAGAAGGCGTCGGCCTCCCAGGGCACGGGCGCGACAAAGGGCAGCGCCATCCAGAAGTTCCACTGCGGGTACTTGCCCTTCAAGCGGATGCGCAGCAGGTGTTTGTCGGGCGCGGTGGCACCGGCCAGGGCCCAGCGCCGGAAGTCGAGAAAGGGCTTGTCGCGCAGGTCCTCAGGCAGGCCCTTGAGCAGCTTGGCGTCTTCTTGCTTGATGAGGCTGGCGTAGTCCTTCAGGCCGATCACATATTCGGCAAACACCGAGTACACCGGTGCTTCGATGCGGGTGGTGGCGTGGCGCTTGAGGGCGTAGACAAAGTCTTCGGCCACCACCTCGCGGCTGCCCTGCTGGGCAAAGTCCAAGGGGCTGCGCTTGTTGCCCAGGGCCGCCTGGGTCAGCGGGTGGTCGCTGTGGTAGATGTATTTGCCCTGGGCATCCAGCGCAAACGCCGGGTGGGGCTGGTAGCGCATGCCGGGCCGCAGGGGGATGTCGTAGACGCTTTCGGCAATCTGCTCGGCCGCCGCGCCGTCACCCAGGGGCTGGCCGTTCTTGTCCAGGTAATGGGGCTTGACCACCTGGGCCGCCGCCTTGGGCGTCAGCACATAGGGCCGCTTGAGGTAGTGGTAGCCGTAGAGCGGCTCGTAGATCTGGAAGGTGTAGGCGGTCTCGGGGTTGCTGTAGGACGCGGTCGGATCGAGGTAGCGCGGCGAGCGCTCGTCGAAAGAATAGAACAAGGTGTTTTCGCGCTCGGCGCCCACCGGGTAGGGGTTGTTGTTGCAGCCGGCCAGGCCGGCAACGAACAAAGCCAGCACGGCCAGCCACAGACCGGGCCAGCCAAGGGCGAACAAAGGGCGGGCGATGGTGATACCGCGCATGCGGACACTCCTGGTGCGGGGCTGCTGACCCGGGTGGATAAACCCGAGGCTGGCAGCCATGAACGACAGCGCCTCGGCAGGGCCAGTTTTTGGCCGACCCTTGCGAGGCGATGGGCCGCATTCTAGGCCGTGATGACGGCCCGCTGATGGCCCGCTGACGCGAGATTGACGGCCCCTGGGCACTGGCCCACCCCGCAAATGAAGGGCCGAAGGGTAGTGCGGCAGGCCCAGGCCTACCAGCCGATCAGCACATCCCGCCCCTGCACCAGCAGTTGCACCCGCCGCCCCAGGGGCAGCATCACCTTGGTGGGCACATGGCCAAACGGCAGGCCGGTGAGGATGGGCGTGGC
>JANLZT010000645.1:0-2977 GCA_031366465.1 Betaproteobacteria bacterium
CTCGGCAATCGAGTGGGTGACGAAGACGACGGTGCGGCGCTCGCGCTGCCAGAGCTGTTGCAATTGCTCATTCAGGCCGTCGCGGGTGATCTCGTCGAGCGCGCCGAAGGGCTCGTCCATCATCAAAATCCTGGGCTCGAAGCCCAGCGCCCGGGCAATCGACACCCGCTGTTGCATGCCGCCCGAGAGTTGCCAGGGGTACTTGCGCTCGAAGCCGGCCAGGCCGACACGGCCAAGTTGTTCATGGGCCACGGCCTCGGCTTCAGCCTTGGGCCGGCCCTGGATCTGCAGCGGCAGCATCACATTGCCCAGGACCGTGCGCCAGGGGAACAAGGCCGGCGCCTGGAACACATAGCCGTAGGCCCGCGCCAGCCTGGCGTCGTGGGGCGACAGGCCATTGACCTGCACCTGGCCGGCGGTGATCGGCTCCAGGTCGGCGATGACGCGCAGCAGCGTGGTCTTGCCGCAGCCCGAGGGGCCGATCAGCGAGACGAACTCGCCGTGATCGATGCGCAGGTCGATATCGCTGAGCGCCTGCACCGGCGGGTCATTGGGCTGGGCCGACGGGTAGATAACGCTGGCGCGCTGGACATCGACGGCGGGTTGACGGTCTTTGGGGAGGGTGGACAAAGGGTGGAGCCGGGATGAAAACCTGAGCCAACGATCAGCTATTTTGGCCGAGAAGGCCCAGCGCCCCGTTCACACCTGACCAAGGCTGCGGCAGCCAGGCTGGTGCGCGTTCGCCATTGGGCAGGCGCAGCCGCCAGCGGTATTGCCCGCAGCCAAAGCTGGCGCCCTCTCCGGCGCCCAGCCAGGCACCCAGCGACAGCAGCCCCAACAGCGAAGACGTGACGGGCGCACGAACTACCTGGCAGCCCATCAGCCCATGGCGCAAGAACGGCGCGCGCTTGGTGCGCGACCCGTAGCGCCAGGCCACAGCTTGAATGCGGTTGCGGGTGGCACCGTTGCCGCAGGCCTGGGCCTGGCGCAATGCCTCCTCGGCCAAGACCCAGGCGTCAGACTCCAGGCCCAAGGCGTTTGCCCACTCAGGCTCCAGCAAGCAAACCCGGCGCCGCAGGCTGCGCACCACGCCCAGCAACGTTGGCGGCGCGCCACCGTGGCCGGCCTGGATCTTCGAGTGACCAAGGCGCTGTGCCGGCGCGCTTGGCTTGCGCAAAACCGATATTCAGATCGCCGGCTTGCGGGCCCCATCGTATTTGTCGGCTGCTTCGCTGCGGGGGCCGGCAGCAAACGCCTGCTGCACGGCCTGCACGATGGCCTGCCACAGGCCGGGCTCTTCAAGCATCGGCAACTCTTTGCGCAGCGCGCCGCTGAGCTCACCCGGGTTGTTCTGGGCCGAGCGGATCACCCGGTCGAGCTGCGGGTCCGGCATCTCCAGGATTTCCTTGATGGCCGCACGGGCTTGGCCGTGGCTGCGCAGATAGCGTGACTGCTCCCGCATGTCCTCGCCGATGGTGCGCTGCACGACATCGGCCAGGTAGGCGACATGCGCGCTCAGGCCCGGGTAGCGCCAGGCATGGCGCGCCGCCTCCACGCCTGTAAAAACGAAGTTCGAGGCGATGCCGTCGAGATAGGCGGTCGGGGCCGCAGTGAAGCGGTAGGTGTCGGCAAGCGTGCGCATCAGGGGCCGCGAGACAACGTCAAGGATGCGGTCGTAGGCGCGGCGCTCGGCAGCGTCGCTGGCAATCAAAGACGACACGGGCAGGATCATCGGGGCCTGCACCACCCCGTCGCGGCGCAGAACATCATTGATGAGCAAGCGATGCACACGCCCGTTGCCGTCTGCCAAGGGGTGGATGTAGATGAAGCCGAAGGCGGTCACCGCGCTGCGCATCACCGGGGACTGGCCGTGCGTTCTTGCCAGAAACGTCTGCAGCCCGGCGAGCATGTCCGCCAGGTCGTCCGGCGGCGGCGCGACGTAGTGCACGATCTCCTGATAACGGACTACCTCGCCAACGAAGACGGGCGACTGCCGCAACCCGAAGCGCTGGACGGTCGTGCGCTGACCCAGGATCTCGCGCTGCAACTCGGCCAGCGCGCTGTCATCCAGCGGCGCGCTGTCGCCCTGCCCCGTGCGCCGGGCCAGCACGTCTGCGAATCGCTGGATACGGTCGGTCTTGTCGGCTTCACCCTCGATCTCGAAACTGGCGCGGCTCTCGCGAAGCGTCATCCAGACCGCCGATCGGAGCAGGCGTTCGGCACCGAACTCAAGCTCAAGGCCATGGATCAGCGCCCGAACGTCCAGATCGAGCGCGGCAGCGCCCGCCTGGGCCCGCACAACCATCGGGCAGAAGGCGCGCGTGCCAGGCATGTTGTCGCGGATGCGCCAGCGCTTGTTGAGCACAGCCCTGTCCGGGCTGGCCGCGACGAGCGCTTCAGCGCCAATGGCGTCGTGGTAGCCACCGCCCAGGTCGGCCGGGACGGCCAAGGACTGCCCTGTGAAGAACTCGTACAGGAAGGCAGCGCGCCTGGCGTATTGGCCGGTCGGCTCGTCGGCCACCCAGGCCGCGATCTCACCGGCATCGCACCGGGCGAAAACGCGGGACAGCAGTTCGAAGTGCGGGATCTCGTGCTTCAGATGGAAGGTCAGATGCCCGCACAGTGTGGTATCCGGCCGCATCGCCCCGATGTAGCTTTCGGTGGTCGTCGGCCGGCCGACATGGCTTGCCCTTCGCCCCGCGACGCGGCTTGCCACGGCCAGCGGCATGACCAGTTCGAGGCCGTATCGACGTGCCAGCCAGGCGCCACCGATGGGGTCATCAAGGTCTTGCATCGGAAGATTGTGGGCGAAATCGATTTCGGCCGCGCAAAACCATGTTCACAAGCGCTTGATTGCTCCAAAACGATTTCACGGGCTTCCGAAACGCTCCCGGAAGCCCCAGCGGGCAGGCGGGCGCGCTGTTGGCCCAGGCCGACGGTGTCACGCGCCGGCAGGCCCGGGCATCGGCCCCTGTGC
>JANLZT010000655.1:0-6398 GCA_031366465.1 Betaproteobacteria bacterium
CGGGCCGGGCTGGGGCGAAGGGCTGCGGATTATCGCCAGCGCCTGCGCTGCGACCGCACCCAGGTTCAAGCGTCAATATTGCTTGGCCCCTTGACTCATCTCCCTCAGCGGGCCGGCGACGCTTGCCGTCGGCCCGGGGGCACGCTCAGATCGGGCTTCACCAGGCTGGCCTGGCTGGGCCGCAGCGTGATGCGCGCGGCCCGGCCCAGCTCGGTGGCCACCGCCAGGCATTTGCGCCCACCGGGCGAGGTGGGGGAGAAGAAGAGCCGCATCGGGTTCTCGCGGGCCCGCAACTACTCGGCCTTGACGTTGGCGTCCTTGATCAACTGGGCCCAACGATCATGGTCCTGCCTGAGCCAATCGCGGTAGTCGGCCGGCGACGAGCCCACCACCACCGCGCCCAGCGCGCGCAGTTTTTCCTGGATCGCCGGCTTGGCCAGTGACGCGCGGATGGCAGTGGCGAGCTTGGCGATCACCGGTGCCGGGGTGTTGGCCGGCGCCAGAAAGCCGACCGGGCCGACATAGTCCTCGAAGCCCGGGAAGCCGGCCTCGGCCATGGTGGGCACGCTCGCGAAATCGGGGTGGCGCTGCCGGGTAGTGACGCCAATCACCTTGATCTGCTTCTGCGCCACCCGGTCGGCCACGCCGATCATGGGGTAGAAAATGAAGTCGACCCGGCCGGCCATCACCTCGGTCAGCGCCGGGCCGTTGCCGCGGAAGGGGATGTGGTTGAGCTTGATGCCGCCGCGTTGCTCCAGCAAGGCCGCCGACAGATGCGCTGAGTCGCCATTGCCGGCCGACCCGTACGACACCACACCCGGCTGCGCCTTGGCCGCCTTGACCAGATCGGCCACCGTGGCGTAGCGCGACTCGGGCCCCACCACCAGCAACTGCGGCAACACCACCGCCAGGCTGACCGGCGCGAAGTCGCGCATGGGGTCGTACTTGACCTTGCCAGCGCCCAGGATCGCGTTGACGTTGTGCGACAGGGTGTTGACGATCAGCGTGTAGCCGTCGGCCGGCGCGCGCGCCACCTCCTCGGTGGCGATGTTGCCGTTGGCGCCCGATTTGTTGTCGACCACCACGGTCTGGCCCAGCGCGGTCTGCAGGTCCTGCGCCACCAGGCGGGCGATCACGTCGGTGGGGCCGCCGGCCGCATAGCCGACGACAAAGCGGATCGTCTTGGCCGGGAAATCCTGTGCCTGGGCGAGGTCCATCGCCAGGGCAAGCAGGGCCAGGGCGGCGGCGGTGCAGCGACGGCGGGTGAGGGGCATGGCGAGTCTCCAGTCTGGTGGTTTGGGGGGGTGAACAGGCACCGAACAGAGCACCCGGCAGGCCGCTCGACGAAGGTCAATCGGGCAGCGCGGCGATGCTGTGGGCCAGCACGCCGATGCGCGAGATTTCCATGCGAACCTGATCACCCGGCTGCAACCAGCGCGGCGGGCTGCGGAAGGCGCCGATGCCGGCCGGCGTGCCGGTGGCGATCACGTCGCCAGGCTCCAACGCCATGAAGCCGCTCAAGTACTCGATCAGCCGCGCCACCGGGAACAGCATGTCGGCGGTGTGGCCCTGCTGCATCAACTCGCCGTTGATCTCGCAGCGCAGATCCAGCGTCTGCGGGTCGGGGATCTCGTCGGCGCTCACCAGCCAGGGGCCCATCGGGCAGAAGCCGTCCATGCTCTTGGCAAAGGTGGTCTGGGCCGGGTTGACGTCGAACTGGAAGTCGCGCGCGCTGACGTCATCGAGCACGCTGTAGCCGGCCACATGGGCCAGCGCTTGCGCGCATGGCACCCGCTGCGCCAGCGTGCCGATCAGCACCGCCAGTTCAATCTCGAAATCGAGCTTGACCACCCCCGCCGGCCGCAGCACCCGGCTGCCCGGCGCGCACACGCTGGATGGCAGCTTGGCGATGATGCGCGGCCGCTCGAAGGGCGCAACGCCGGTCTCCTAGGCATGGTCGGCATAGTTGCGGCCAACGCCCACCACCTTGCCCGGGCGCGGCAAGGGCGCCAGCAACTGCACCTGGTCCAGCGCCAGGCCACCCGCCGGCAGCACCAAGCGGGCCAGCGCCGCCGGCCCGGCCTGCAGCAGACGCAACATGCCGCCGGCTGCCGGCGCCAGCCCTTGTTGCGCCAGGTGGGCCAGCAGGGCCCCGGGCAGCGGCAGCGCAGCCAGTTGGTCGTCGATGTCACGCACCTGGCCGTCGACCAGCACGCCCACCCGGGCCAGGCCGTCGGGCCCACGGAAGCTGAGCAGCTTCATGGCTCAGGCCACTTCAAAAAATCGCGTCGCCGCCACCTGGCAGCGCTTGATCAGCCGCGGCTCATCGGCGCGGTAATCGGCCACCGCGTTGTGGATCGTGCCCATGTTGTCCCACATCAGCACGCTGCGCGGCAGCCAACTGAAGCGGTAGCGAAAGCGCGGCTCGGTCTGGTGCTTGAACAGAAAAGCCAGGATCTCATCGCTCTCGGCCGGCGCCAGGCCGTCGATGCGCATTGCATAGCCGGGGTTGCAGTACAGCACCGTGCGGCCGGTGATCGGATGGGTCATGAACACCGGGTGCGACACCGGCGGGCGGGCTTGGCGTTGGGCCTCGGTCAGCGGCGGGCGTTGGCTGCCGCGCTCGCGGCGCATCATTTCCCAAAATTTTTCGAAATCATGCTGCGCGCTCTTACCCGCCAGGCGGGCCTTCAGGTCGTCGGGCAGGGCCTGGAAGGCGGCGTGCATATTGCAGAACTCGGTGCAACCCAGGGCCACGCCGTCGCGCACCGGGATCTCGATGCCATACAAGATGTTGGTGAAGGCGATCATGCGGCTGTAGGACATGTCGGTGTGCCAGTCCTGCCCGGCATCGGCCAGGCCGATCGGCTTGCCATCGACCAGCTTGTTCGACAAGGTCATCACCTCGGGCAGGCCGGGCTCCTGGTAGGCATTCGCGACATTGACCTCCAGCTCGCCAAAGTGGGCGCTGAAATCGCGCAACTGGCGCGCCGTCAGGTCCTGGTCGGGGAAATGCAGCACACCATGCGCACCCAGGGCCTGGATGATCTGGTCGCGCTGTGCAGCGGCCAGCGGCTGCGCCAGGCGGATGCCGTCGACACGAGCGCCGAGGGTCTGGCCGGTCGGGGTGAAGTTCATGGCGGGTCTCTCCGGTAGCGGTGAATGGGGGGGGGCAAAAGCGGCGTCAGCTGACCTGGTTCGGGCCCGTCCGCTGGCGTGTCGGTCGGTTGGTGCGTCAGTGCGTCAGTGCGTGAGTGCGTGAGTGCGTGAGTGCGTCGGTGCGTCAGCGGCCAGCGGGCAAGGGGCATCGTCGTCACGGTCTGGGATGAGTGCTTGCCTGGCAGACCAGGTCGGAGCCGTCCTTGAATGGCCACAACTGTAGGGGCCGCCGGGTTCCGGCGTCATGCAGCCGGCGCGAAATTGCAATTCAAAATCGAAAGCAATCCAGGCTCTGCCCCTACAGTCACTGCCCATGGACCGTCTGCGCCGCCTGCGGGAATTTGCCCAAGTGGCGCGCGCCGGCAGCTTCACCGCCGCCGCACAGCGCTTTGCGATCTCGCGCTGGCCGGGGTCCAAGCAGCTGGCCTGGCTGGCACATAGGCTGGGCGCGCAGTTGCTGGTGATCCGGGTCGGCATGCCGCATTCATTTGGCGTGCACCACCTGCTGCGGCTGGCGCTGCGTTTCACCGCGCTGCACCCCGGCATCCAGATCGCGCTGCCCGCACCCACCCAACACCCATGACCGCACTCAACCAGACTTGCTCCATCGCCGACCTGCGCCGCCTGGCGCAGCGCCGCCTGCCACGCGCGCTGTTCGATTTTTACGACGGTGGCGCCGAGGACGAGACCACGCTGCGCGCCAACCGCGCCGCCTTCGAGGCGGTGGCACTGCGCCCGCGGGTGCTGGTGGACGTGTCGCAGGTGGACACCCGCACCACCGTGCTGGGCGCCCCGTCGGCGCTGCCGCTGGCCATCGCACCGACCGGCGTGCCGGGCTTTGGCTGGCCGGGCGCCGACATCGCCATTGCCCAGGCCGCCGCTGCCGCCGGCATCCCCTATGCGCTGTCGAGCTCGGGCACCACCTCGATCGAGGGTCTGGCCCAGGCCGCGCCCGGGCGGCTGTGGTTCCAAGCCTATGTGCTGCGCGACCAGGCCTATTTCGAGCAGATGATCAGCCGCGCCGAGGCCGCCGGCTACGAGGCGCTGATGATCACCGTGGACCTGCCGGTGGGCGGCAAACGCGAGCGCGACGTTCGCAACCACTTTGCCATCCCCTTCCGCTTCACGCCGCGCAACCTGCTCGACTTTGCGCTGCACCCGCGCTGGGCCGCCCGCATCGCCCGCCACGGCATGCCGCAGATGGAGACGCTGAGCGGCCTGGCCCAGGCTGGCCACGGCGCGGCCAAGCCGGCTTCGGCCTCTGCGATTGCCTCCTCGGTGGGACGCAACTACGACGCCGGCTTCGACTGGCAGCGCCTGGCCGCAGTGCGCCGGCTGTGGCCGCGCCGGCTGATCGTCAAGGGTGTGGCCCACCCCGACGACGCCGCGCGGCTGGTGGGCCTGGGCGTGGACGCGCTGGTGGTCTCCAATCACGGCGGCCGCCAGCTCGATGGCGCTGCGGCCACGCTGCGGCTGCTGCCGGCGGTGGTGGCGGCGGTGCAGGGCCGCGTACCGGTGTGGGTGGACGGCGGCGTGCGGCGTGGCGCCGACGTGGTCAAGGCCGTGGCGTTGGGCGCGCAGGCGGTGCTGGTGGGCCGCGCTACGCTCTATGGTGCGGTGGCGGCCGGTGGCCCCGGGGCGCAACGCGCACTGGCCATCCTGCGCGACGAGATCGAACGCACGATGCGGCTGTGCGGCGTGACGCGGGTGGCCGACATCGGGCCCGACCTGTTGCTGCCTTGATGTGCAAGGCCGGCGGCGGCTGATCAGGCCGAACCGGCCAAGCCCCCCGAACGGCCTGATCTGGTCGATCAGGCCGGTTGCGGACCGACGAATGGCCGCCCTGCCGCGCGCCGCAGCAGCAACGACAAGGCCTCGGCGGCCGGCGTCAGCGGCAGGCCGGCGCGGCTGAGTTGCACGATGTCGGGCCCGGTCAGCGGCTCACGCACGGCGATGGGGGCCAGCAGCGCCTTGAACATCGGTGTGTCGGCCCATTGCTGCGGCAAAAAGGCCAGCGCGTCGGTGCTGCACAGCAGTGCCAGCAGCGCCAGCATCGATTCGACCACCGTGATCAGGCGCGGGCTGGGCAGGCCGAGCAGGGTGAACTGCTCCTCGAACTCCTGCGCCAGGCGCCCGCGCAGGCCGGTGACGATCCAGTCGGCGGCCAGCAAATCCTGCAGGCTGCGGGCTTCGCCGGCATCGCCGGCATCGCCCACACCCCCATCACGCTCCCCCTGGCCAGCCTGCAGCGCCAGCGGGTGGCCCAGGCGCGCCATCACCACCCGCCGGTTGGCAAACAGCAGGTCCACCCGGTAGCCATGGCCCAGGGCCTGCTCGGGGCGCGGGCCCAGGTAGAAATCCAGCCGACCATCGCGCAGCATCGGCTCGGCCGCCGGGAACAGGCCCTCGACGATGCGCAGCTTGATGTCCGGGCAAGCCCGGCGGAACTGCGGGTAGGCCAGCGGCAGCAAGCCCAGCACCGGCGCACTCGACAGCGCCACCGCCAGGCTGCCCTGCATCGCGCCGGCGACCTGGGCCGCCTCCTCAAAACCGCGCCTCACCTCCTCCAGCGCAGCCTGGGCCCGCACCAGAAAGCGTTCACCCGCCGTGGTCAAGGTCATGCCGCGGGCATGGCGCTCGAACAGGCTGGCGCCGATCTCCAGCTCCAGCTCTTGCAGGCTGCGGGTCAGCGCCGGCTGGGTCAGGCCCAGCGAGCGGGCGGCGCTGCGGGCGCTCTTGGAGCGGGCGATCGCGACGAAAACACGCAGGTGGTGAAACTTGGGCACCGATTACCTCCAGGCATCGCCGGGACGATTTTGCCTTCTGTCCCACAGCAGCCGCCGTGCCTACATTGCGCCCCATCGCGTCGTTTTGATGCGGGTCAAAAATAGGTGGACACATGCAGCAACTCAAACGTCTGGGCTTGACCCTGGTCAGCCTCGCGCTCAGTGTGGCCGCCCACGCCCAGGCGCAGACCGTCACCACTGCGCCCAGCCGGATCACCAGTGCCTTCCCCACCGGCAGCGGGCCCGAGGTGGTCACCCGCCTGGTGGCCGAGAAGCTGGCGGCGCAGTGGAAGCAGCCGGTGATCGTGGACGCCAAGCCGGGCGGTGCCGGCGTGCTGGCGATCAATGCGATGAAGCGGCTAGACGGTGGCTTGCCCCTGACCCCGGGCGGCTCGCTGCTTCCAGGCGAGGCTTGCGCCGAACACCACCCAGCCCAGGCCGAAGAGCGCGTTC
>JANLZT010000749.1:0-2727 GCA_031366465.1 Betaproteobacteria bacterium
AGATCGACTCGCTTCGCGTCGCCGGTCTCAGGTCGCTTCAGGCTCATACCTGCTTTGGAAAAGACTCGCCGCGCATCACGTCCCTTGCTTTGAACAGTGGCCAGCTCCGAATGGGGACATGATCACATGGGACCCAACAGCGAACACCGCGCAGACCCTGGTGTGCAACCCGGCCGTTCCGGTGAAGACCGTGGCCGAGTTCGTGGCCTACGCGAAGACGCATGACCTCAACTACGCCTCGGGTGGGCAGGGGACGCCAGGCCATCTGTCAGCGGAGCTTTTCATCGCTGCAACGGGCCTGAAGATGACCCATGTTCCGTACAAAGGCCCGGGGCCTGCCACCCAAGACGTGATCGGAGGCCAAGTGCCGTGCGGGTTCCTGGCCACGCCGGTGGTGATGCCACACGTCAAGAGCGGAAAGTTGAATGCGCTGGGAGTCACGTCGTCAAAGCGCGTACCCATTGCCCCCGAGGTGCCGACGATCGCGGAAGCCGGCGTTCCCGGCTACGAAGCCTCGTTCGGCGAAATGCTGCTGATGCCGAAGGGCGCGCCCGATGCGATCATCAAGACCCTCAACGAAGTTTTCAGCAAGATTCTCAGTCAGCCCGAGGTGCGCGAGCGGATGCTGGCCAGCGATCTCGAATTTTTTCCCAACACACCCGCCGAAGCGGCGGCGCGCCTGAAGCGCGAGACGCAGAAGTGGAGCGCAGTGATCGACCGATTGGGTCTGCAACTGGATTGATGCACGGGCGCTACTCCCGTACCTTTGCCGGAGGTGATGTGATGGATGAACTCCGTGGCACGACCATCGCCACCGGAGCGCCAACGACAAAGCCGTTCCCTACGCGTTCGAGTTGGCGCAGCGACTGCTGGAGGACTTCTTCGCAGAGGTGGATTGGGTGATCAAGGAAGCGTCGGCCGCCTCGGGTCGCGAACGACGAGTTGCCGCCATCCGCAGAGAGGGCGGTAGCAGGCATCGTCCCTGAAGTGGGGCAAGTAGCGTGGCCGGCGAAAGTCCTCGAAGGAGGCTCAGGCATAGCGCAGGTCACTGGCCTTGCCTCGGAACACCCAGTACGAGAACACGGTGTAGCCGGCGATGGCCGGCACCGAGATGCAGACGCCGATCAGGATCACTTTCAGCGCCTCCGGGCTGCTGGCGGCCTGCCAGATTGTCAGGCGGTCGATCACCACGAACGGGTAGATGCTGTAGGCCAGGCCCAAAAAACCCAGCACAAACACCAGCATCAGCAGCACAAACGGCAGCCAGGCCACCGGCCCGCGCACGATGCGGGTGTTGAGCAGCACCCGCACCGCCAGCAAGGCCAGAACCGTCATCAGCGGGATGGCCGACAAGGCGATGAACTCGGGCAGTACAAACCAGCGCGCCCTTACCGTGGCGCTGATCCAGGGCGTGGCCATCGAGATCAGCAGCATGCCGCCCACCATTGGCGCCCAGGCAATGCGGGCCCATTCCACCGCGCGCTGCTGCAGCGGGCCGTCGGTCTTCATGATCAGCCAGGCCGCGCCCAGCAACACATAGGCCATCGGCAATGCCAGGGCGATGGCCGCCGCAAACAGCGGGTGGTTCCAGCCCTGCCCAAAACCGCTGACATAGCGCCCCAGCATCCAGCCCTGCGCGGCCGAAGCCAGCGCCGAGCCGGCAAAAAACAGCTTGTCCCACATCGCCTTGTGGCTGTCCCAGGCCTTGACACGGAAGTCAAACGCCACGCCGCGCAAGGTCAGCCCGATCAGCATCAAGGTGACCGGCAAGTACAGCTCGCCCAGCACCAGGCCGTGGGCTTTTGGGAAGGCGATCAACAGGATGCCGATGCCCAGCACCAGCCAGGTTTCGTTGGCATCCCAGAACGGGCCGATCGACGCGATCATCACGTCTTTCTCGGCCGCTGTGGCGCGGTGCATCAGCATGCCCACGCCCAGGTCGTAGCCGTCGCTGATCACGTAGATCAGCATTGACAAGCCCATCAACGCCATGAAGATGACCGGCAACGCCTCATCGAAACTCATCAGGTTCACGATGCGCCCCCGTGCAACGCCGGCTTGGCTTGGGAAGGGGTGGTGTTGGGTATCACACCGGGCTGAGGGTCGGGGCTGTCATCCGGTTTGCCGGCCATGTATTTCAGCACCGCGACATAGGCCACGATCAGCAACCCGTACAGCAGCAGGTACATCGCCAGCGAGATTGCGATCAACGGCGCGGCGGTGGCCGAGGCCACGTCGGCGGTGCGGATCAGGCCGTAGACGATGAAGGGCTGGCGGCCGATCTCGGTCACCCACCAACCGGCCACCGTGGCCAGCCAGCCCGAAAACGTCATGCCCGCCAGCAGCCACAGCAGCGGGCGCGGCAAACGCGGCGCCAGCCAGCCGGCGCGCCGGTACAGCCACAGCGCGCCCCAGCTGGTGGCCAGCATCAGCAGGCCCATGCCCACCATCACGCGGAAAGCCCAAAACACCATCGACACTGGTGGATGAGCGTTGGGAAACTCGTTCAAGCCCTTGATCTCGCCATTGGGGTCGTGGGTCAGGATCAAGCTGGCCAGCTTGGGAATCGCAATCTCGAAGTGGTTGCGCCGCTGCTCGCCATCGGGCACGGCAAACAGCAGCAGCGGTGCACCGCGCTCGGTTTGCCAAACACCTTCCATTGCGGCGATCTTTTGTGGCTGGTGGTGCAAGGTGTTCAGGCCATGCAGGTCGCCGACGAAGATTTGC
>JANLZT010000756.1:0-4569 GCA_031366465.1 Betaproteobacteria bacterium
ACATCCGCGAGACGCGCCGCCCGCTGATGCGGGCCCAGGCCGACGATGCCGCGACCCGACGGGACCTGCTGCGCTTCGTGCAGCGCCAGCATGCCCAATTGGTGGACCGGCTGGGCCGCGACGAGCCGGCCTGGCTGCCCGGCTACTTTGCCCCGGCCTGCAGCGCCGACGAAGCGCAGCAAATCGAGGCCGTGTTTGCACCGCACGCGGCGCGCTTCCAGGGTGGCCAGCGGGCGCTGGCGCAGGCGCTGGAATCGGTGCGGCTGTGCAGTGCCTGGCGCGCAGCGGCGGACCGCTGAACGCTGAAGGCCAGGACCATCAGCGCCTACACCGCAAGGGCCGGCTCGTTCAGACTAGCTCAGGCCAGCTTGATCAGCTCAGCCGCCAGCTCTTGGGGCATGTCGACCATCACGTCGTGGCTGCTGGGCAGCTTGGTGATGCGCCAGCCGGGCTGGCCTTCGAGCTTGGCGGCAAAGTGGCGGAACGGGCTGGGGTCCCAGGCATCGGCCAGGATGTAGAGGCGATTCGTCACCGTCGCGCCGGCGCCGGTGAGCAGCAGCGGCATCTCGAAGGTGGCCAAGGGCTGGCCGACGCAGCGGCGGTCGACCCAGGCGCGGTTCTCGGGCTTGATGCCGAACATCTCGGCCGGGATCGGCGCCATCAGGCCGCTGTGGTTCTCCAGCGCGGTGGTGTGGAAGGAGCCCAGGAACACCGCCGCCACTTCGGCCGGCAGGGCCAGGCGGATCAAGCCAGTGAGCGACTGGCCATGCTCGGGCACAAAGGCGTCCAGGTAGACCAGCGCGCGGATGCGGGCCGGCATGCGGTCGGCCACGCCGGTGATCACCATGCCGCCGTAGCTGTGGCCGCACAGGATCACGTCATTCAGCTCCTCGGCCTCGATCACGCCGCAGACATCGCGGATATGCGTCTCCAGCGTGATGTTCTCGGCCGACTGGTGGGCGCGGTCCCCCACCCCGCTGTGGGTGGGGGTGTGCACGGTGTGGCCGGCCGCGCGCAGGGCTTGCGCCGTGTCGCGATAGCACCAGCCGCCATGCCAGGCGCCGTGGACGAGGACGAAAGTAGCCATGGGTGTCTCCGAATGGTTGGGATGGGCCCGGCCGGCGACACGCAGCCGCGCGGGGGCCTCAGCACGGTAGCGGCCGGCCCCCAGCGCAGCAAGCTGGGGTTAACGCAGGGCCTGGGTGGCCCCGCTGCCGATCAATCCAAGAACTTCCAGGTGAGCGCGCCATCCAGCCGGCGCACCCGCACGCCATCCACAGCGCCCGGCTCGAAGTTGCGGGCGTTGACGCCCATGCGGCAGCCGGGGATGGGCCCGATCGGCTGCCAGTGCGTGACGCAGCCGCAGCTACTGCAGCGCACCAGTTCAAGCTGCTTGTCGCCCCACACATAGGCCTGGGTGGCACCGGGCCCGGCGCTGACCTGCACCTGGTCCACGGCGTAATAGGCCCACAGCGCGCCGGTACGGCGGCAGATTGAGCAATTGCAGTTGGTCAGGCGGCGCGGCTTGCGCGGCACCTCGACCTTGACGGCGCCGCAGTGGCAGGTGGCGAGCAGTTTGGGCATGGGGGCGGCTTTCTCAGGCTTGCTGCGGCGCATCACCAGAGCCGCCCTGGCCGCCAAAGCGTGCCAGCGACCGCGCCCTGGCCTTGGCGGCCTCCACCTCGCGCAGCTTGGGCTCAGCGCTGGTGACCAGCGACGCGATCAGGCGCCGGGCGCTGCGGGCCACCTCGTCCACCGCCTGGTCGAAAGCGGCCGCGTTGGCCTGCGACGGCACCGCAAAACCGCTGAGCTTGCGCACGAACTGCAGCGAAGCATCGCGGATCTCCAGCTCGGTGGCCGGCGGCGTGAAGTTGAACAGGGTCTTGATGTTGCGGCACATGGGCGTTGGCGGATGAAGGGTGGCGATGGGTTGCAGCTGACATGCGGCGGGCCAGCCGGCCCGCTCACTCATCGTCGCTGCCCTGGCGCATCCAATCCTTGGCCTGCAGGCGCTCCACCGCGGCCGCATAGCGGGCATTGGCCACCCCCGGTTCATCGGGCTGGGCGGTGTTCATCAACTCGTAAAGGTGCTGCGACAGCACCCAGCCGAGGGCGTGGATGGCGTCGTGCCGGCTCAGGCCCTGGTCCATCAGCCGCGGCACGGCGCGCACCACGGCGTCCATGCCTTGCGCGATCTGGTTCTCGACGATGGCATGGAAGGTGGCATGGGCCGTCAGGCCGGGCACGCGGATGCGCCGCTTCTTGTGGAAGACCTCGGCCTGGGCGATGCGCACGTCCTCTTTCAGGGCCAGCCAGGCCTGGGGATCGGGGGCGAGATTGGGGTCGTAGTAGCGCGGCATGGGGGTGGCGGTGGTGGTGGCGGCAAGGTTGCAGTGCCCGATTTATACCGCCTGGCGCGATGCCGGGCGGCTGAGACATCTGCTGTACTTGCAATGTCAGACCAGGGCTCCACCATGACGTCGGCCTTGACACAACCGAGCCGCAGGGGCCGGGCTGGCAAGCATCGCGCCACGCTATTTGCCAAGGCCAAATTGAAGCCGATGGCTGCGCTTGGCAGCGGCATCGAAATAGCTGTCCAGTGACCACGCAACAAGATCCGGCCCCAAGGACATTGCAAGCCCGGTCAGGACAAGCGCAGCAACGGCCACCGACCACAACAGCAGCAGCACCCGCTTGCTGCGGCACACGGCGATCAAAACACGCTGCGGCAAGCAGGCAACCAGGCCCCACGCCAGCAGCTGGTAGCAACCCAAATCCAGCACCATGGGCCCGATGGCGATCACATAGCCCATCGATGAAACGCCGCTGGCCGCATACCAGGGCAGTGGGAAGCCATACATGCGAAGCGTCTCATCCGTGAATGAGACCGTGGTGCCCATGGTTACCGCAAAAAAGGCTGCCAGGCCCAGCGGCAGCGCGATTTGCCAGGCCTGGCGGAGGCTGTTCATTTGAACCCGATCGCCACGCTAAAAAATTCATTCTTGTCCTTGCCGGGCCTGACGAGAAACTTGCCGTAATAGTAAAGGGTGGCCGAGTCACTGCAATCGAGGAAGACCGCATTGCTGAACTTGTTGGCAACAAAAACGGCTCGGATGGCATTGGCATCCATGCCTGATTTGCCATGCGGTTGAACCATCATCAACAAACCCTGGTTGCTGCTGCTATAGCCCAAGGCCACCTTGCCCACGGTATTGCCCAGCGACAGCAGTTTGCCGAACATGGCATTGCTTTTTTGAATCAGAAAGGGCCGGAACTTGGCAGCCACATCCCCTGTCAATGGCGCCCCAGCGGGCACCTTGGCTTTGTAGGCATTTTGTGCACCGTAGGCCAGGCCATCAATGATGATCGGGGCAATGCCCCCGATCGCCGAACAGGCAGACGCAGGCGGATTGCCCAGACTTGCCGAAAACTTGGCCACCCCGCAAGTGTCTTGGGAGAAGTTGAATTTTCCGCTTGAACCGGTGCCGGCCAACAACGCGCCGTCCTGGATCACCTGGCCGGTGGGCATGGATTCAGCGGGGTCGAGCGCGCTGCTGCCCAAACGCACGGCCACGGCCGAGCCAAAGGCCAGATCGATATAGCTGCCGTTCAACACCACTTTCAGCCCTTTGGCCTTGGCTTGGCGTTCAATGAAGTCGGTAAAGTATTCTCGCCGGTCACGCACCAGCATCGTCATCTGCACGCCGCCGGCGCCGGCCACAATATAAGTTTCGTTTGCGAATTTTTGCGAAAAACCAGACATTGCAGGCTCCAGATTATGGACAGGCGCGGCGCGGCGAAATGGGTGGTCAACACCGACCTCCGCGCCCAGCCTAACTGGCGCCAAGCGCTTTGGCCAGTGCGGCGCCGGGCACCGCGCACGCGCGTCCGCAACATTGATGGCGCAGCGGCCGGGCAGCCGAATCACACCCGGGGCTCACGGCGCCGTCAACAAGCCAGCGGGTGGCGTGGGCACAGCCTTCAAGCGTCGCGCCGGGCCAGAAAATCCTTGACGTCATCGGCCGCCGGCACGATGGCCAGCAGCACCAGCAGTGCCGCCAGCGGCAGCGTCATCGCATAGCCGATGTGCTGGAAACCCAGCGCGCCGATCACCCCGCCCGCAAAGAACGCGCCCAGCAGCAGCGACAGCACCAGCAGGCGATCCCGGTCGGCCACCACGCGTTGCGCGGGGTCGTCCTGCAGCCGGTTCCAGTAGGCGAGCTTGCCCAGCTCGATGCCGATGTCGGTGACGATGCCGGTGACATGGGTGGTGCGGATCTCAGACCGCGACACCTTGGTGATCACCGCGTTCTGCAGGCCCATGATGAAGCACAGCAGCATCACCGTGGCCGGCACAAACAGGCCCTGGACACCGGCCAACTGCGCGCCGATAACCCCGAACAGCAGCAGCAGCGCGGCCTCCAGCAGCAAGGGCAACGCGAACCGACTTTTGAGCTGCCGGCGCCGTGCAAAGTTGATCAGGATGGCCGAGGTGGCAGCCCCCAGCAAGAAGGACAGCACCGCACCCAACGCCCCCGCCGCCAGCCGCACCTGGCCCAGCACCAGCGA
>JANLZT010000810.1:0-2057 GCA_031366465.1 Betaproteobacteria bacterium
GCAGCGGCCGATCCGCAGCTTTGTGCTGCGCGCCGGGCGCATGGGCAGCGGCCAGGCGCGGGCGCTGCAAACGCTGGGGCCGCAGTTCCTGCTGCCCAGCCAGGCCACACCGCCCGATTGGGATGCGGTCTTTGGGCGCCAGGCGCCCCGGGTGCTGGAGATCGGCTTCGGCATGGGCCAGGCCACGGCCCTGATCGCTCAAGCCCGGCCCGACCTCGACTTCATCGGCGTGGAGGTGCACCAGCCCGGTGTGGGCGCGCTGCTGCGCGAGATCGGCGAGCGCGGCCTGAGTAACTTGCGCGTCGTCCAGCACGACGCCGTGGAGGTGCTGCAGCAGATGATCGCGCCGGCCTCGCTGGCCGGCGTGCACATCTTCTTTCCCGACCCCTGGCACAAGAAGCGGCATCACAAGCGCCGCTTGATCCAAGCCGACCTGGTCGGCCTGCTGGCCAGCCGGCTGCAGCCCGGTGGCTGGCTGCATTGCGCCACCGATTGGCAGGATTACGCGCAGCAGATGCTGGCGGTGCTGGGCGCCAATCCGGGGCTGCAAAACACCGCGGCCGGTTATGCACCCAAGCCCGAACTCAGGCCCTTGACCAAGTTCGAGGCGCGCGGCCTGCGCCTGGGCCATGGGGTGTGGGATTTGCTCTTCGTCAAGGCCGGCGCGCCGCCTTGAAGGTTGGCAACGCCGCGGCTCAATCGGCCCAGTGCACCCAGCCCATCTGGGCAGTGACCAGCACCAGGATGCCGAAGGCGATGCGGTACCAGGCAAACGGCACAAAGCTGTGGCTGGCGATGTAGCGCAGCAGCCAACGCACACAGGCATAGGCGCTGATGAAGGACATCACCAGGCCGACCGCAAACATCGGCAGGTCGGCCATGCTGAGCAGGGCCCGCGCCTTGTACAGGCTGTAGGCGCCGGCGCCAATCAAGGTCGGGATGGCCAGGAAGAAGCTGAAGTCGGTGGCGGCCTTGCGCGACAGGCCCAGCAGCATGCCGCCGATGATGGTGGCGCCTGAGCGGCTGGTGCCCGGGATCATCGCCAGGCACTGCACCAGGCCGACCTTGAGCGCGTCGAGCGGGCCCATCTGCTCCACCGTCTGCAGCCGCACGCTCGACGCCGGCCGGCGCTCGGCCCACAGGATGATGAAGCCGCCCAGGATGAAGGTGCTGGCCACCACCGCCGGGGTGAACAAATGGGCCTTGATGGCCTTGCCGAACAGCAGGCCCAGCACCACCGCCGGGATGAAGGCGATCAGCACATTGAGCACGAAGCGCCGCGCCTCGGCACTGTCGGGCAGGTGCAGCACCGCATCCTTCAAGCGCTGCCAGTAGACGATGACCACCGCAAAGATGGCGCCGGTCTGGATCGCAATGTCGAAGACCTTGGACTTCTCGTCATGCAGGCCCAACAGCGAGCCGGCCAGGATCAGATGCCCGGTGGACGAGATCGGCAGGAACTCGGTCAAACCCTCCACGATCCCCATGATCGCGGCCTTGATCAGCAGCAGACTGTCCACGCTTTGCCTTGGTCAAAAAGCGCGGATCATAACCAGCCGGCGGGTTGCGGACAGGCACAGCACGACCCGCCGCGGGCCGCCGCGCGGCGCGGCTCAGGGGCTGCGAGCCAGCGTGATTTCGACGCCGCGCGCGGTGACCGTTACCGCGCCCGGTTGCAGGCCCAGTTGGCGCAGGCTGGCCAGTCGCTCGGCCGGCACGGTGTAGAGCACCAGCTCGTCGAGCGCGCGCTCGGCCAGCGCGCTGCCCAGGCGCGACAGCCGGTTGGCTGCGGCGGAAGGTGCCGACGATGCTGTGGATGACCCTGGGGCCGCGCTGGTGGCAGCGGCCGGCGGCTGCGGCAGGCCGCCCTCCAGCGTCAGTTGCTGCACCCGCACCTGGGTCAGCCGCAGCGTGGCGTCGCGCGGCTCATAGCGCAGGGCGCTGTCGAAATCCAGCCGGCCCCGGCCCGCCAGGCCGAACACCCGCTCCTGGCTGGCCAGCGCCAGCACCACCGCGATGCGGTTGCGCTCGGGCAGCAGTTGCAGGCTGGGGGCGCT
>JANLZT010000819.1:0-1551 GCA_031366465.1 Betaproteobacteria bacterium
CGATCTGGACCTGGCCGGCCAGCGGGTGGTGGTGATCGGCTCGGGCGCCACCGCGGCCACGCTGATCCCGGCGATTGCCGGGCAGTGCGCGCAGGTCACGATGCTGCAGCGCAGCCCCACCTTCTTCATCACCGGCCGCAATGCCAATGAGCTGGCCGACACCCTGCGCCAGCTTGACATCCCGGCCGAGTGGACGCATGAGATCGTGCGCCGGAAGGTGCTGTTCGACCAGGCCCATTTCACCCAGCGCTGCGTGGCCGAGCCCGACGTGGTTCGGCAAGAGCTGCTGGCGGGGGTGCGCAACGCACTGGGCCCCGGCCTGGAGGCCGAGGTGGACAAGCACTTCAACCCGCGCTACCGGCCCTGGCAGCAGCGCATTGCCTTTGTGCCCGATGCCGACCTGTTCAAGGCGATCCGCGCCGGCCAGGCCTCGGTCGTCACCGACCAGATCGACACCTTCACTGAACACGGCATCCAGCTGCAATCGGGCCAGCACCTGGCGGCCGATGTGGTGGTCACGGCCACCGGCTTCCACCTCAATGTGCTGGGCGACATTGCGTTCGAGATCGACGGCCAGGCGCTGGACTTTGCCGACACTGTCACCTGGCGCGGCGCGATGTTCACCGGCGTGCCCAATCTGGCCTGGGTCTTCGGCTACCTGCGTGCTAGCTGGACTTTGCGCGCCGACCTGATGGGCGATTTTGTCTGCCGCTTGCTGCAGCACATGGACCAGCAAGGCGCCACGGTGGTGACACCTGCCCTGCGCCCGCAGGATGCCGGCATGGCGCTGGCGCCCTGGATCACGCCCGACAACTTCAACCCCGGCTATATGAACCGCGGCGTGGCCCTGCTGCCGCGCCAGGGCGATCATGCGCCCTGGCTGCACAGCCAGGACTATGCGAGCGAGCGGCATGCGCTGCCGGCGGCTGATCTGGATGACGGCACGCTGCAGTACCGCTGAGCCCGTGCCTGGCAGCCGTTCACATGCCCGACTCAGGCCGGTGCAGTTTGCTATTTACGGCAAATTGCCGTAAATTGTCTGCTGGAGGTTTTATGGCCACGGAACAAATCGCACGTCTCGAAGCCCGCCTGCCGGCCAGCGTTTACGCCTTGCTCAAGCGGGCGGCTGAACTCAAGGGGCGCAGCATCTCGGATTTTGTCGTCAACGCCGCGCGGGATGCGGCGCAACGCGCCATCGAGGACGAAGGGATCATCCGCTTGTCCGCCGAGGATCAGGCGCGTTTTGCCCAGGCGCTGATCAACCCGCCTGTGCCCAACGCGGCGCTGAAGCGCGCAATGCGCAGTCACCTCAAGAACGTTGATGTTCGGTGACGGCCTTCTTTTCTGAAGCGCTCCGTCAACACGACCGCTCCGCCTTCACCAGCGGCAACGAGCGCATCGACAGCTACTTTCGCCAGACGATCTCCCAGGATGTGAAGCGTGGCTATGCCGCCTGCTTTGTGCTGGTCGAGACGGCGAGCTCGAAGATTGCCGGGTTCTACACCCTGTCATCACACAGCATCGCGCTCACCGAGTTGCCGGCGGACGTCA
>JANLZT010000013.1:0-7824 GCA_031366465.1 Betaproteobacteria bacterium
GCCGGCCGAGGTCGAAGATCTGCTGCAGCAGCACCCGGCGGTGGCGCTGGCCGGTGTCACCGGCCTGGCCGATGCCGGCAAGGGCGAGGCCATCGTCGCCTTTGTCGTCACCCGCCCGGGCGTCCAGGTCAGCGCGGCCGACCTGCGCAGCTTCTGCCGCGCCAATGCGTCCAGCTACAAGGCACCCGACCGCATCGAGCTGTGCGCGGCCCTGCCGCTGACGCCCACCGGCAAGGTGCTGCGCCAGGCCCTGCGCCAGATGGCGGTGGCGCTGCCGGACGACAGCGCCGCTTGAGCTGCAAGGCCTGCTTGCACCGAATTCTTCCGCATGGTATTGATGCCTACTGTGTAGTATGCTGACCTGGCCCGCCCCGCTGCAATCGCCGCATGGGGGCCTGATCCTGACGCTGGAGACACCATGCCCGCCGCCGATTCACCCACCGCCGCGCCTGTGACGCTGGTGCCCGCCTACGAGATGCTTGCCGCCGACATCAAGGGCCTGGGCATCACGGCAGTGTTCGGGCTGATGAGCGACGACACCGCGCTTTTCGTCACCACCCTGGACGCGATGGGCGTGCGCTTTTACGGCGCCCGCCACGAGAACAACGCCATCGCCATGGCCGAGGGCTATGCCGCCGCCACCGGCCGGCTGGGCATCGCCATCATCGGCCGCGGCCCGGCCACCACCAATGCGCTGCACGGCGCGGTGTATGCCAACCGCACCGGCTCGCGGGTGCTGTTGATCTTTGGCTATGTCTCCACCGGCGCTGCCGCCGCCAACGGCCTGGGGCCGGACGGCAAGGCCCTGAATGCCCCGGCGGTGCTGGAGGCGTCGGGCATCAAGACCTTTGTCGCGGCTGAGTCGGCCACCGCCCGGCGCAGCCTGGCCTTGGCGATCGCGGCCACCCAGGCCAATGGCTGCGCCGCCTTGCTGCTGCCGATGAATGTGCAGTTCGGCCTGATCGCCAACGGCCCGGCCGATGCCGCCGCCCCGCCATCAGCCGCCGCGCCGCTGCGCGCGCGTCAACCCGCCATCGACGCCGCCGCCGCGCTGCTCAACCAGAGCCGCAAGCCGCTGTTCATCGTCGGCCTGGGCGCCCACCGGGCTGGCGCGCGCGCGGCCATCGAGCGCCTGGCCGAGCAAGTGGGCGCGGTGGTGGCCACCTCGCTCAAGGCAAAGGACATGTTCCGTGGCTGGCCCTACAACCTGGGGCTGATCGGCTCGTTTTCGCACTCGGCCGGGCGCCGGCTGATCGACCAGGCCGACTGCATCGTCGCCTTCGGTGCCGGCCTGAACCAGCGCACCACCAGCTACGGCGGCGCGGTGCCGCTGAGCGTGCCGCTGATCCAGGTGGACGCCAACCGCGCCAACATTGGCCGCTGGTTCCATGCCGATGTGGCCCTGGTCGCCGATGCCCGGGTTGCGGCCGAGCAATTGCTGGCCGCCGTGGCGCCCAAGCCCGACACCGACGCCGACAAGCCCTTCCACACCGACGCCGTGCGCCGCCACCTGGCTGACTTCGACCTCGCCAGCGATTTCGAGCCCGCCCACACACCGCGCACCCTCGATCCCCGCTCGCTTGCGCTGGCACTCGACCGGCTGCTGCCGGCCGACCGCAACAGCGTCTTCGATTCGGGCAACTTCCTGCAGGTGCTGCCCTATGTGTCGGGGCTGGGGCCCGACCACTTCAAGAGCGCCCACGATTTCTCGTCGATCGGCCTGGGCTTTGGCACCGCACTGGGTTTTGCGGTGGGCAGCCCGCAGCGCTGCACCGTGCTGTTCATCGGCGACGGCTCATTCTTGATGACGATGGGCGAGCTGGAAACCGTGGTCCGCGAGGACATCCCGCTGGTGATCGTGTTGATGAACGACTGCGCCTACGGTGCCGAGCTGCACTACCTGAGGATGCGCAATATGCCGGTGAGCAAATCGGTGTTCCCCGACATCGATTTCGCGCCCATCGCCGCCGGCTTTGGCTTCCAGGCCGCCACCGTGCGCACGCTGGATGAGCTGCAAGCGCTGGCGCCGATGCTGCAAAACCCTGAGGGCCCGATCTTTCTGGATTGCAAGATCAACGCCTCGGTGATGGCACCGTTTTTGCTCGAAACCGTCGAGCACGAGCGCCGCAAGGCTTGACCGCGAGAGCTGATCCCATGCGCACCCCGATCTGTGTCCGGCTGGGCTGTGAACTGCCCATCTTCGCTTTCTCGCATTGCCGCGATGTGATCGTCGAGGTCACCAAGGCGGGCGGCTTTGGCGTGCTGGGCGCGGCCACCATCAGCCCCGAGCAACTCGAGACCGAGCTGCGCTGGATCGATGCCCATGTCAACGGCCGGCCCTATGGCGTGGACGTGATCATCCCCAGCAGCTACGACAGCGCCGCCGAAGCCGCATCGGCCGACCCGGCGCGGCTGATCCCGCAAGCGCACCGCGATTTCATGGACGGCCTGCTGGCCACGGCGGGCGTGCCGCTGCTGCCACCCGACGAGCAAGCCCGGGTGCACCACGAGATCGCCCAGGGCCGCGGCAATATGACGCCCGACGGCGCCCGGCGCCTGGTGCAGGTGGCGCTGCGGCATCCGGGCGTGCGGATGGTGGTCAGCGCCCTGGGCGCACCGCCGCCCGATGTGGTGGCGGATCTACAGGCGCGGGGCATCGTCATCGGTGCGCTCTGCGGCAAACCGCAGCATGCGCTGCGCCAGGTGGCCGCAGGCGTGGAGGTGGTGATCGCCCAGGGCACCGAGGCAGGCGGCCACACCGGCGACATCGCCACCCTGGTGCTGGTGCCCGAGGTGGTGCGCGCCTGCGGCCCCGGCGTGGCGGTGCTGGCGGCCGGCGGCATCACCAGCGGCAGCCAGATCGCTGCCAGCCTGGCGCTGGGCGCCCAGGGCGTGTGGTGCGGCACGGTCTGGCTGGGCACCCGCGAGAGCGAGCTGGCGCCGTTCGAGAAAGCCCAGCTATTTGCCGCCCGCGCTGAGGACGCGGTGCGCCGCCGCGCCCGCACTGGCAAGCCGGTGCGCATGCTCAAGAGCAAGCTCTCGGAGGCCTGGGAGCAGCCGGGCGCCCCGGCCTACCTGCCCACCCCCCTGCAGGGCATCCTCTACAACGAGGCCCATGCCCGGGTGGTGCGGGCCGAGCGCGGCGATCTCTACTCCTTCCCGGTGGGCCAGGCGGTGGGCAGCCTGCACGAAGAAACCTCGGTCAAGGACGTGATGCTGCGTTTGCAGCTGGAGTACCTCGACACCATGGACCGCCTGCTGGCGCTGCACCCGGCCAACTCAGCCGAGCCGAGCACGCCATGACCGACGAAGTGCTGGTGGACCATCTCGACGGCCTGGTGGTGATCACCATCAACCGGCCGCAAGTGCGCAATGCAGTCAACCGAGCGGTGTCCTATGGTGTGTGCGAGGCCATCGACGAGATGGAGCGCCGGCCTGATCTGCGCCTGGCCATCCTCACCGGCGCCGGTGGCAATTTCTGCGCCGGCATGGATTTGAAAGCCTTCTCGCAGGGTGAGGTCACCCGGGTGGAGGGGCGCGGCATCCTGGGCATCGCCTACACCCCGCCCAAGAAGCCGCTGATCGCTGCGGTGGAGGGCTATGCGCTGGCCGGCGGCTTCGAGGCGGTGCTGGCCTGCGATCTGCTGGTGGCCTCGCGCACCGCAATGTTCGGCCTGCCCGAGGCCAAGCGCGGCCTGGCTGCCGCCGCCGGTGGCCTGCTGCGCCTGCCGCGCTTGATCCCGCCCCGCATCGCGATGGAGATGGCCCTGACCGGCGAGATGGTCTCGGCCCAGCGCCTGGCCCAGTACGGCCTGGTCAATGCGCTGGTCGAGCCCGGCCAGGCGCTGGACGAGGCCAAGCGCCTGGCCCGGCTGATCCTGGCCAATGCGCCGCTGTCGGTGGGCTTGAGCAAGCAGGTGATCGTCGAGCAGCTCGATTGGCCGCTCGACGAGATGTTTGCTCGCCAGGACGCGGTGCTGGGCCATGTGCTGCGCTCGGCCGATGCCCAGGAGGGTGCGCGGGCCTTCATTGAAAAACGCCCCGCCCGTTGGACCGGCGAATGAACCCCCCTCAAGCTTCGCCAACCCGCCAAGGACAAGGCATGACCCGACGTCGTGATCTGCTGCAAGCCGCCCCAGGCCTGTGGGCCGGGCTGGCCTTTTCGCCGCTGGCCAGCGCCCAAACCCCCGCCCAGGTGAAGCTGATCGTCGGCTTCCCGCCCGGTGGCAGCGGCGACCTGTTTGCACGCCTGTTTGCCGAGCGCCTGCAGCAGGAGCTGCAAACCCCGGTGCTGGTCGACAACCGCGTCGGCGGCGGCGGGCTCACCGCCGTGGCGGCCTTCCAGCGCGCACCGGCCGACGGCTACACGCTGATGATGCACACCGGCTCGACGGCGATCTCGGCACCGATCTCGCGCAAGGTGGCGCCCTACAACCCGGTGGAGGATTTCAGCTGGATCGCGCTGCTGTCGGACGCGCCGTTCGTGCTGGCGGTGCACCCCGGCCTGCCGGCCACCGATTTGAAATCGCTGGTGGCCTATGCCAAGGCCAGGCCGGGTACGCTGTCCTATGGCCATGCCGGCCTGGGCACCACCGTGCACCTGGCGGCCGAGCTGTTCAAGGAGCGCGCCGGCATCGCGGTCAGCGACATCCCCTATGCCGGCAGCGGCCCGGCACTCACCGACACCATCGGCGGCACGGTGGCCTTCATCGTCGAGACTTACGGCACCTTGATCCAGCACCACAAGGCCGGCCGCATCCGCATCATCGGCGCGCTGGCCGACGCCCGCCTGCCCGAGCTGCCCGATGTCGGCACCGCGCAAGAGATCGGCCTGGACGTGGTGGCCGGCACCGTCAACCTGCTGGCCGCGCCGCTGGGCACGCCGGCTGATCGCCTGGCCACGCTGGCTGCGGCCACCGCCCGGGTCAGCGCGCGGCCCGACATGCAGCAGGCGCTGACCGCCCTGGGCATCCACCCGGTGCTCAACTCGACACCGGGTTCGGCCCGCGCCTTCGTGGCCCGTGAGGTGGCGCGCTGGACGCCGCTGGTCAAGAAGCTGGGCATCGCGCTGTGAGGCGCGACGCTGCGCCCGGGCCGGCAAGCCTGTCGAACGACACCTTGGACCCCAAACCCATGGCCCCGCTGCCGCTGACCGGCGTGCGCATCCTCAGCCTGGCCGAGCAGTACCCCGGGCCCTACGCCACGATGCTGCTGGCCGACCTGGGCGCCGACGTGATCCTGGTCGAGCGGCCGGCCGGCGGCGATCCGTCGCGCCGATTTCCCGGCCTGTTTGCGGCCTTCAACCGCAACAAGCGCTCGGTGGCGCTTGACTTGAAGTCGCCCCAAGGTCATGCCGATTTCCTGCGCCTGGTCGACAGCGCCGACGTGGTGCTGGAGGGCTTCAGGCCCGGCGTGATGGCGCGCCTGAAGCTGGGCGCCGAGGTGCTGCGGGCGCGCAAGCCGGCGCTGATCTGCGCATCGATCTCGTCCTTTGGCCAGACCGGGCCGGCAGCTTCGATTGCCGGCCACGATCTGAGCATCCAGGCCGCCGCCGGCATGATCCAGGTAGCGCCCGGCCAGGAGTCCGGCTATGCGCTGCCGGTGCTGCCGCTGGCCGATATCTCGTCGGCGATGTTCGCGGCGCTGGGCATCGTCACCGCGCTGTATGCCCGCAGCAACAGCGGCCTGGGCACCGAAGTCGATGTGTCGATGTTTGACACCCTCATCAGCTGGATGACGCCGTTTCTGGTGCCGCCGGCCAACGGCCTGCCCACCCGCACCTTGCCGCCCGAAGACCCGGGCTACGGCCTGTTCGCCACCCGCGATGGCCAGCAGATCACGCTGAGCATTGCCGGCGAGGACCCGATGTGGCGCGCGCTGTGCGACTGGCTGGGCCTGGCCCAGTTTGCCCAGCTGGGTGAGCAGGCGCGCAGCCAGGCTGCCCGCCAAATCACGCCGCTGCTGCGCCAGGCGGTGGCGCAGCATGACCATGCCGATTTGTGCCAGCAACTGGAGGCCCGCCACATCGCCTTTGGCCCGGTCAGCAGCCTGGGCCAGGTGCTGGACGACCCGCAACTGGTGGCGCGCCGGATGGCCGTGACCATAGCCGGGCCGAACGGCCAGCAGACCTTTGTGCGCCAGCCGCTGATATTCGACGGGGCCATTGGCAGCCTGCAGACCCAGGCCCCCACGCTGGGCCAGCACAACGCCGACCTGCTGCCCCCGCTGGCCCCGATCACCCCAGCCAAGGCGGCCGACTGAGGCCGGGGCGACCGTGTCAGCCCGGTGCTGGCCGCGCGCGCTTGCGCCGGCTGGACGTGGACTGCACCAGGGCCAGCACCAGGTCGGCGACCCGGTCGGCCGTTTCGGCCTGCGACAAGCGGCCATTGGGCCGATACCACACATAGGACCAGCTGACGATGCCGCCAATGGCCAGCGACGCCAGTTGCACATCGTCCACCGCGAACTCGCCCGAGGCCACCCCGGCGTCGAGCAGCGCGCAAAACTTGCGGTCAAACTCGCGGCGCATCTGGTTGATGGCCTCGCTGTCCTCGGGCGAGAGGTGTTTTTCCTCGCGGTTGTAGATCGCGATATGGGCCTGGTTGACCAGCACCGCCAGCATGAAGTCGCGGGCCAGGGTCTGCAGCCTGTCGGTGGCACTGCCCTCGGACGCCACCGCCCGGTTCAATGCATCGAGTGAGGCGCGGATGCCGCGCGAGCAGATCTCGGCCAGCAGCTCGCTCTTGGACTTGAACTGCGAATAGATGAACGGTTTGGTGACGTTCATCTGGTCGGCCACCTGCTCCAACGTGGTGTTGCTCAGGCCTTGCTCGTAAAACAGCTCGACGGCGGTGGCGATGATGCGTTCACGCTTGAGGCGGGCCACTGCGTCGCGGATGTCCTCGGGCGCGTTGGCGTCCGGCTGTGCGCGGCGCAGCCGTGCGCTGCGCGCCACGGCCTTGGCCGGCACCGCTGCAAGCGGTTTTCGCGCAATGGCCGGAACAGCCGGCTTGGGTTCTGCTTGATTTTTCATGCCAGCCCGTTGCGAGATTTCATCCACGACATTTCATTCACAAACGCCGATTTTATCGGTTGTGACGGTGGCCGCTGGCGCGCCACCGTCAGACCCCGGCAGCCACCGCAGCGCCCGGGCGCCGAGGCTCGAACACCAGGCTCAAGGCACCGTCCGGACCGGCCTCGAAGCCGCCCTGCACCGGCAGGCCGATCACCAGCGTGGCGTCGCCGCGCCAGCGGCCCAGCGCCCGCACGCCTTCGTCCAGATCCACCGTCACCAGGGTGTAGGGCAGCTCGGCCGCAAAGGCCGGGTGGAAGGCATGGTGGGCCACTGTCCAGCTGTGCAGCGCGCCTAAGCCGGACGCCGGCTGCCAGACCACCGCATCGCTATAGCAGTGGTCGCAGAGCAGGCGCGGGTAGTGGCGGCGCTTGCCGCAGGCCGCACAGGTCTGCAGCACCAGTTGGCCCAGCGCAGCGGCGGCCCAGAAAGGGCGCGACAGGTCGTTGTCGGGAGGGGTGGGTTTGCTGGGCAGGCTCATGCCCTCACTCCCGCCGCATGATGGCCAGGGCGCCGTCGCCCATGTCGCCATAGCCGGTGACCAGGCCCAGCTCGACCCCCGGCACTTGCGCCCGCCCGGCGTCCCAGCGCAACTGGCGCACCAGCTCGACGATGTGGTTCAGGCCCCAGACATGGGCCTGCGACAACAGCCCGCCATGGGTGTTGGTGGGCAGCGCACCGCCCAGGCGCAGCCGGCCACCTTCAACAAACGGCCCACCCTCGCCCTTGGCGCAAAAACCCAGGTCTTCCAA
>JANLZT010000043.1:0-4312 GCA_031366465.1 Betaproteobacteria bacterium
CGGAACTCGGTGGCCACCGCCAGCGGCCACAGCAGCACCAGCGCCAGGGTGGCTGCCGACAGCCGGCCCAGCCAGGCCGGGTCGCGGGCCGGCGGCGCGCGCAGCACGGCAGCGCCGCGCAGGCTCAGCGGCACGGCATCGCCACCGGCAGTGGCAGCGCCGGCAAGGGCAGGTCAGCCGCCGGGGCGGGGCCGCCATGCAACTCGTCCTCATGCTGGGCGTACAAGCGAGCCAGGCGGTCGGGCGTGACCTGGGCGGTGGGCAGATCGAAGGCCAGCACGCCGTCGCGCAGGCCGACGATGCGCGGGAAATGCGCCAGCGCCATGTCCACCTGGTGCAGGGTGGCCACCAGCGTGGCCTGGCGCGCGCGCGCCGCCTGCACCAGCGCGGTGGTGGCTTGCAGCGCGCGGGTGGGGTCCAGCGCCGACAGCGGCTCGTCGATCAGCCACAGCGATGCCGGCGCCAGCAGCGCCCGCGCCAGGCCCACCCGCTGCCGCTCACCGCCGGACAAGCGGTCCACCCGGTCGAACAGCTTGTCGCCCAGGTCGAAGTGGCCCAGCGCATCAAAGGCGCCGGCAATATCGCCCGGGTAGACCAGCGAGCGCAGGCTGGCCCACAGGCCCATCGCCGGCAGAGCGCCGGCCAGCACGGCGGTGATCACGCGCTGGCGCGGCGGCAGCGGCGGGGTCTGCGGCGCCAGAAACAAGCGCCCGCGCAGGCGTTGCAGCTCGCGCCGGGGCAGCGCCCAGGGGTCGGCACCGTCCAGCGCGACGCGGCCTTGCGGCGGACGCAGGCTGCAGGCCATCACCTGCAGCAAGGTGGTCTTGCCAGCACCCGACGGGCCGATCACCGCCAGTTGCTCGCCCGTGGTCACCTGCAGGCTGATGGCCTGCAGCGCGGCCCGCGCACCGGCGCGTGCGGCCGGATGGCTGGCGCTGATGGCGCTGAGATCGAGCTTCAAGGCGGGGCTGCTACGTCAAAAAAACTCAAAGCAGTTCCGCGCTGCGGGCCGCCGCCTCGATGCCCTTGTAGTTCTCGGCCTTGGTGGGCACGAAGCGGGTGGCGCGCTGCAGGTCCAGGATCTCTTTGCCTTCGGCCGTGTCGCGGCTCAGGTCGAGAAAGGCCTTGCTGAGCTTGTCGCGCAACGCGGCGGGCATGTCGGCATGCACCGTCCAGTTGTAGTCGTAGTAGGCCGGGGTGGTGAAGAACACCCTGACCTTGCTGGTGTCGACCTTTTTCTCAGCCACGAACCGGTCCCAGACCGAGATATTGAGCGCACCGGCCTGCACCTTGCCCGACGCCACCGCCGCGATGGTGGCGTCATGCGCGCCGCTGTAGGCCACGCGCTTGAAATCCTTGTCGGGGTTCAGGCCCACCTGCAGCAAAAAGCTGCGCGGCATCAGATGGCCCGAAGTGGAACTTTGGGAGCCGAAGCTCAGGTCCTTGCCCTTCAGGTCGCTCAGCTGGGTGATGGCCGGGTCACTGGTGATGAACACCGATTTGAAGCGCTCGTCCTCCTCGCGCTGCACCAGCGGGATCACCTTGCCGCCCGAGCGCACATTGGCCTGCACAAAGGTGAAGCCGCCAAACCAGGCCAGGTCGATCTTGCGGTTGACCAGGGTCTCCACCGCAGCGGCGTAGTCGGTGACCGGGGTGAACTCGACCTTCATGCCCAGCCGGGACTCCAGGTACTTGACCAGCGGCGCGGCCTTGCGTGCCAGCTCGGTGGGCGATTCATCGGGGATGGCGGTGATGCGGAACACGGCTTGAGCCTGGGCCAGCCAGGACGCGCCGGTCAAGGCCAGGGCCACAGCGCTGCCGGCCAGGCGGCGGGACAAGGTGATCGACATGGGGGTCGCTCCTGAGAAGGGTGGGATCGGGCAGCCTCGCCGCCAACAAGCGGCGTATTTGAACCGATCCCCAGGCCATTTGCCGGCGCGGTGGCCAGAGCCCGGCGCCGCGGCCCGTGACCGGGCAGACGTCAGGCCTGGGCTGCTACATTGCGCCGGTCCCAACCAGGCCCCCGCCCCGCGATGACCAGCCCGCAGTTCATCCAGATCCACCGCAGCGACGACGCCAGGCTGGCCGCCGAGGCCGCCCACGGCCTGCTGCGCGCCGCCGCCGAGGTCTCGCCCAAGTTCTTGTACGACGCGCTGGGCTCGCGCTTGTTCGACGCCATCACCGAGCTGGACGAGTACTACCCCACCCGCACCGAGGCCGGCATCCTGGCCGATGCTGATGGCCGCATCAGCCAGGCCTTGCGGGCGGCCTTTGCCGGCGGCCGGCCGGCCGCGCTGATCGACCTGGGCGCCGGCAACAGCGCCAAAGCGGCGCGTTGGTTTGAGCCGCTGGCGCCGCAGCGCTACCTGGCGATCGATATCTCGGTGGACTACCTGCGCCAATCGCTGGCCCAATTGCAGCGCCAGCATCCCGGCATCGAGATGGTCGGCGTGGGCCTGGATTTTTCGGCCCGGCTGGCGTTGCCGGATGGCCTGGTCGAGGGCCCATCGCTGGTGTTCTACCCGGGGTCGAGCATCGGCAACTTCACCCCGCCGCAGGCCCTGGACCTGCTGCGCCAGGCGCGTGAGTTGTCAGCCGGCGGCGCGCTGCTGATCGGGGTCGATCTGGTCAAGCCGGCGGCCCTGCTGGAGCCGGCCTATGACGACGCGCTGGGGGTGACCGCGGCCTTCAACCTCAACCTGCTCAAGCACCTGAACCGGCTGCTGGGCAGCGATTTCAATTTGCGGGAATGGAGGCATTTGGCGCTGTTCAATGCCGAGGCCTCGCGCATCGAGATGCACCTGGCAGCGCGCCAGGCCTTGACGGTGCGCTGGCCGGGCGGGCAGCGGGCCTTTGCGGCAGACGAGCGGCTGCACACCGAGAACTCCTACAAATGGCGGACGGATGACTTTGCCGCGCTGCTGCAAGAAGCCGGTTTTGCCAGCGTGCAGACCTGGACCGACGCCCAGGGCTGGTTTGCGGTGATGCTGGCCGGCGCGGGCTGATCGGTTTGACCGTCAAAGCGCGCAACTGCGCAGGCCGGCGCCGACATCGTTGCGCCCGGGCGTGAAGAAGTTGCGGTAATGCGGATGTTGCAGGCGCGGCTGGGTCAGCCACGAGGCACCCCGCAAGACCCGGTGGCTGCCAAACCAGGGGGCTGAGTAGTCACTGTAGGGATGGGGCTGGAAGCCCGGCCAGGCCTTGAACGGTGTGGCCGTCCACTCCCACACCGCGCCCCAGTCAAAGGCCTCGGGCCGGGCGCTGGCGGCCTGCTGCCATTCGGCCTCGCTGGCCAGACGGCGGCCGGCCCAGGCGCACCAGGCCTGGGCCTCGTGGCAGCTAAGGTGGCAGGCCGGCAGTGCCGTATCCAGGGCCTGCCATTGGCCCCAGCGCCACACCTGCCAGTCACTGCTGCCAGTGGCCGGCGGGCGCAGGTAGCGCGGCTGCGGGCCATGGTCTTGCAGGTGCTGCCGGCGCCAGGCCTCAGACCCGGCCGGCCACCAGCGGGCGTCGCGGTAGCCGCCGGCTTCGACAAAGGGCAGCACGTCGGCCCAGCAGCGCACCTGGGCATCGATCTCGAAGGCCGGCAAGGCCGCGCTGTGCGGGCCCAGCTCGTTGTCGAAGTGGAAGCCCGGGCCGGCCTGGCCCAGCACCAGGGTGGCCGCCGGTATCGCCAAGCCTGGGCCATGGCCGGGCAGCGGGCGTGGCTGCCAGCGCGCATCCTCCACCCGCCAGCCTAGCGACTGCGCCATGTAGAGCGCGGCCTCGTGGTGCATGTCCTCGTGCAGCAGCGCCAGGCGGAAGAAATACAGGCCGTCGTCGGTAGGCGCTGCGCCCGCCAGCAGCGCCAGGGTTTGGTCGAGTTGCGCAGCCAGCTCACGCCGGCTGGCATCGGCACCCGGCAGCGCCAATTGCCAGCGGCTGTGGTGGGGCACCAGGCTGGAGTTGTAGAGCGCGTCGCCGGCACTGGTCGGCCGCGCCACATCGGGGTCGGCCCGCCAGCCCTGGGCCCGCAGCGGGTTGCGCGCCAACCACCAGGCCTGGAACCAGCCGATATGGCCCAGCTCCCACAGCGGCGGGTTCAGGTCATCACGCTGCGGCACCCGGCCCTGGGCCGCTGACCAGGCGCGGTCAAAGGCGGCCAGGGTGTCTTGCCGGCTGTGTTGCAGGGCCTGGGTTAGATCATCGGCACCCGCGTTGCGGATGGCCATCCCGGTGGCGGTGGCAGCATTCATTCAAGTTACCCTTCTGGCGTGCCATTGAAACCCCGCATCGTCATCGTCACGCCGGCCCTGGCCGCCGCCAACAACGG
>JANLZT010000044.1:0-12429 GCA_031366465.1 Betaproteobacteria bacterium
CCGTCCACCGACACGATCATCACGGTCTTGTCTTTGCCGGCCTTCTTGAGCGCGTTGTAGGCGCCCGCAGCGGCCGGCTCATTGATGGTGTAGACCAGCGTGATGTCGGGGTTCTTTTGCAGGCAGTTCTCCATCGCGGTCTGGCCCTTGGCCTGGTTGCCGTCGGTGTCAGCCATGCAGACCACCTCGGCCGGCTTGCTCAGCTCATTGTTCTTGGCGTCGTTGGCGGCTAGGCCGAAGCCCTTCAAGAAACCGTTGTGGCGCTGGGCGCCCACCGGGTGGCCGGGGAACAAGTCCAGCGTGGCGATCTTGACCGGCTTGGCACCGGGTTGTGCCGCAAGCGCCGCCTTGGCGTACTGGCCGATCAGCTCACCGGCCTTGTAGTTGTTGGTGGCAAACAGCGCGTCCACTGCGGATTCGGGGTCGGTCGGGCTGTCGAGGGCGATCACCATCACGCCTTTGTCTTGCGCCTTCTTGATCGACGGGATGATGGCCTTGGCGTCGCTGGGGGTGATCAGGATGGTCTTGGCGCCCTTGGCGACCATGTTCTCGATGGCGGCCACTTGGGCAGCGTTGTCGCCGTCCTTCTTGCCGGCGGCGCTCATCAGCTTGGCGCCCTTGGCCTTGGCGGCGGCCTCGGCGCCCTCTTTCATCTTCACGAAGAAGGGGTTGGTGTCGGTCTTGGTGATCAGGCCGATCACCGGCTCACCGGCGGCAAAGGCGCCAGCGGCGCTGAAAAAGGTGGCAACGGCGGCCAGCGCCAGGGTGGATTTGCGGATCATGGTTTGTCTCCAGAGACGGTGGGGTCAGCGGCCAGACGGCCTGGGGGTTGGATGTGGCCACACCAAGGTGCGGTGTGTGTCACCACTATCGGTGTTCCTAATAAATAAATCAAGTAGAGTTATTTAAGTGAAAACCCGAAGATTGATGTCCGCCACTAGACTTGGTTGCATGAAGACCGTCGGCAACCAAGACCGCAACGAGATGGAGCCCGACCCGCAGCGGGCCTGGCAGCGTTGCAAAAAGCTCGATGCGATGCTGATCGCCGCGCGGGCACCCTACCCGCGTGGGGTGTGGCGCCTGACCCATGCGCAGATGAACCAGCTGGATGCCGAACGCCAGCTTGCGCAGGCGGCCAAAATCCATCAGCTGCCTGTGCAGCGATAGCGGTAGGGGCGCCATGGCGGATGAAGCGGCCACGTCCAACGACTTGTTCCTGGAGTTGCTGCGCAGATTCCAGCAAGAGGCTGTGGACTACGTGTTGATTGGCGGCCAGGCGGTCCGCTTGAATGGCTTTGTACGCGCCACCGAAGATGTGGACGTGCTGCTCAAGCCGGGCCGAATCAACGGCGCAAAGGTCATCCGGGCGCTGGCCTTTTTGTCGTCGTCGGCCAGCCTCGACCCTGACTGGTTCGAGCCGCTGCCTGACGGTGAGGTCGAGAACATCCGCGTCGCCGACGAGTTGCTGGTCGACCTGCTGTTCGCGGCCAACGGCGAAAGTTTCGAAAGCCTGCAGGCCCATGTCCGCGAGCTGCCTCTCGAAGGCGTGACAGTCAAGTTGCTGGACATCGAAGGCCTGCTGAAGTCCAAGACCGACTACCGAGAAAAAGACGTGCTGGACAAGTTGGTGTTGCGCAGGCTGCGGGACCAGTTGTAGCGTCATGTAACCACATCCGGCGCCGCGCGCCCGGTGCGCTGCTGGATTTGCGCGGTGTCGCCGGCCAGCGCGATCAGATCGGCCAGCGCCGCTTGGGTGTCCAGGCCATGGCGGCTGCGGTCGGGCTCGAAGCGCTCGATGTAGACGCGCAAGGTGGCGCCTGCGGTGCCGGTGCCCGACAAGCGGTAGACGATGCGCGAGCCATCGTCGAACACGATGCGCAGGCCTTGCCCTTGCGACACGCTGCCGTCCACCGGGTCGGTGTAGCTGAAGTCGTCGGCCAGCGCCACTTCGCGGCCACCTTGCCGGGTGCCCACCAGCCCAGCCAAACGCTCGCCCAGCGCCTGCATCAGGCCACGGGCGGCAGCGCTGTCGATCTCCTCGTAATCGTGCCGGGTGTAGTAGTGCCGGCCGTAGCGGGCCCAGTGCTCCTGAGCGATCTGCTGCACGCTTTGGCGCCTGGCGGCCAGGATGCTGAGCCACAGCAGCACCGCCCAGATGCCGTCTTTCTCGCGCACATGGTCAGACCCGGTGCCGGCGCTTTCTTCACCGCAGATGCTGATGCGGCCGGCGTCCAGCAGGTTGCCAAAGTACTTCCAGCCGGTGGGGGTCTCAAAACAGGGCACGCCCAGCGCCTTGGCCACCGCGTCCACCGCGCCGCTGGTGGGCATCGAACGCGCCACCCCTTTGATGCCGGCGCGGTAGGCCGGCGCCAGGTGGGCATTGGCCGCCAGCATCGCCAGAGAATCCGACGGCGCGACAAACTGGTCCCGGCCGATGATCAAGTTGCGGTCGCCATCACCGTCGGACGCCGCGCCCAGGTCAGGCGAATCAGGCGACATCATCAGCGTGACCAGCGCATGCGCATGCACCAGGTTAGGGTCGGGGTGGTGGCCGCCAAAATCGGTCAGCGGCACGCCGTTATGCACCGTGCCCGGCGCGGCGCCCAGTTCGCGCTCGAACAGCGCCTGGGCATAGGGCCCGGTCACCGCATGCATCGCATCGAAGGCCAGGGTGCCGCCCTCGGCAAACCAGCGCCGCAGCGCATTGAAATCAAACAGCTCACGCATCAGCGCGACGTAGTCGAGCACCGAATCAATCACCTCGACCAGCATCTCATCGGCCTGCTGGCTGCCAATCCGGCCCAGGTCAATCTCAGGCGTGTCCAGGCTGTGCAGGGTGTCGATGACCAAGGTGCGGGCATAGATCGCATCGGTGATGCGCTCGGCTGCCGGCCCGCCGTTGGCGCCATTGAACTTGATGCCGAAGTCACCGTCCGGCCCACCGGCGTTGTGGCTGGCCGACAGGATCAGCCCACCAAAAGCGCCGTGTTTGCGGATCACGCAAGACGCCGCCGGGGTGGACAAAATACCGCCCTGGCCCACCAGCAGCCGCGCAAACCCATTGCCCCCGGCGATGCGGATCACCTGCTGGATGGCCGCCAGGTTGAAGTAGCGGCCATCGCCCCCCACCACCAGCGTGCAACCGGCAAAACCGCCCTCGGGCCGCACCGCGTCGAACACCGACTGCACAAAATTGGCCAGGTAGTGGGGTTGCTGGAACTCGGTGACCTTTTTGCGCAAGCCGCTGGTGCCGGGCTTCATGCCGGCAATCGGCGTGGTGTTGAGGTGCAGGGTGGTCATGGGCTGTCCTGATGCTGCGGCAAACTTTGCCGGCGCACAGCGTACACGCTGGCGGTGCTGCTTTGGCAGCCTGGTTGGGCCGATCCGGCAATCGGCCGGGCCCTACCGTGCCGATTCGGGATTCAACGGATGGCCGTCGGGCGCTCATCGTGTTTAAATAAATCAGATTGATTGATTAATCTCAAAGCCATTGCCCAGGAGAGCCTCATGTTCATCGTCTGCGGTGAAGCCTTGTTCGACGTGTTTGCCACTGGCGATACCCCCACCGGCATCGGTTTTGACGGCCGCATCGGCGGCTCGCCCTTCAATGTCGCGCTGGGCCTGGCCCGGCTGGGCCAGGCGGTGGGCTTTTGCGGCGGCATCGGCACCGGCTTTGCCGGTGAACGCCTGCTGCGGGCGCTGGCCGATGAAGGCATCGATGCGGCGGCAGTGGCCCGCATCGACGCCCCCACCACCCTCAGCCTGGTCGGGCTGGACGCCCGCGGCGTGCCGTCCTATGCCTTCTACGGCCAGGGCGCGGCCGACCGCCTGCTGCGGCCCGAGCACCTGGCCGCGGTGCCAACCAGCGCCCGGGCCTTCCACTTTGGCAGTTATGCAATGGTGGTGCAGCCGGTGGCCGCCACCCAGCGCTTGCTGGTGGAGCGTGAGCACCGGCGCAGCGTGATCAGCTACGACCCCAACATCCGCAGCAATGTCGAGCCCGACCTCGATCTCTGGCGCGCCACCCTGCAGTGGATGCTGCCGCGCACCCATTTGCTCAAGGTCAGCGACGAGGACCTGGCCCTGCTCTACCCCGGCCGCAGCGCTGACGAGTTTGCCGCCGACGCGCTGGCCGCCGGCACGCCCTGGGTGGTGGTGACGCAGGGCGCCGAGGGCGCCGTCGGCTACACCCGGCGCGGCCGCGTGCTGATGCCGCCGGTGCCGGTGGCGGTGGTCGATACGGTGGGCGCGGGCGACACCTTCCAGGCTGCACTGCTGACCTGGCTGGCAGAAACCGGCCGGCTGACGCCCACCGCCATCGGCAGCATCGACGAGGCCGCGCTGCGCGATGCGCTGGGCTTTGCTGGCCGCGCCGCCGCCATCACCTGCGGCCGGCGTGGCGCCGACCTGCCACGGCGCCACGAGCTGGGCTGAACCTGGCCGCCCGGCCCTTGGCAAAGCCCGGTCAGCGGGCCGACAAGGCCATCGGCGCGTCCCGAAATATCCGTGCATCCATCAACGCCAGGTCGTCGGCCACCGCCACCGGCGCGCCCAGCACCGCCAGCACATCGCGCTGCAGATCGATGCCGGGGGCGATCTCGGTCAGGGTCAAGCGGCCACCGCGCAGCCGAAACACCGCGCGCTCGGTCAGGTAGACGATCTCGGTGCCCAGCGCGGCCCCGTAGGGCCCGTTGAAGCTCAGGTGGCCCACCACCGGCACCAGCTTGGCCACCCGGCCCTCCTGCACGATGCGCAGCCGCCCTTCACCCGCGGCCACCTGCAGCCCACCGGCGGTGAGAGTGCCCATGAACACCACCCGCTTGGCGGTCTGGGTGATGTTGATGAAGCCGCCCACGCCCGAAATCTTGTCGCCGAAGCGGCTGACGTTGACATTGCCCAGCGGGTCGAACTCGGCCAGCCCGAGAAACGCGATGTCCAGCCCGCCGCCATCGTAAAAATCGAACATCGCGGCATGGTCGATCACCGCCTCGGGGTAGGCGCTGGCGCCAAAGCTGGGCCCGTCCATCGGCGTGCCACCCACCGCGCCGGCCTCCACCGTCAGCGTGAAGCCGCCGATGCCCTCGGCCTGCGCCAGCGCGCCCAAAGCGGCCGGCATGCCCACGCCCAGGTTGACCACCGGGCGCTGCAGCGGCAGCAGCTCCAGCAGTGCGCGCCGGCCGATGATCTTGCGCTCGTCCAGCGGCGTGGCGGGCGCTGCTGGCCCAGGCATCGGCCGGCTGGCCGGTGCGCTGGCGTAGCGGGGGTGGTAGTCCTCGCCAAAGGTCATCTGGTGGTCCAGCGGGTCGTCGGCGATCACCAGGTGGTCGACCAGGATGCCGGGCACCCGCACGCTGTTGGGCGCCAGCGTGCCGGCCGCGACGATGCGCTTGACCTGCGCCATCACGATGCCGCCCGAGTTGCGCGCGGCCTGGGCGATGGCCAGCATGTCCTGGTGAAAGGGCTCGTGCTCGGTGCTCAGGTTGCCCAGCGCATCGGCGGTGGTGGCGCGGAGCAAGGCCACATCCACCGGTAGCGCGGGGTAGAACAGTTGCAGCTCGCCGCCCAGCGTCACCCGCTGCACTCGGGGCTCGATGGCCGAGCGGGCGGTGCAGGGCGACAGCCGGCCGCCGTCATGCACCGGATCGACAAAGGTGTGCAGGCCAATGCGGGTGACCACGCCCGATTTCTTGCCGGCAATGGCGCGGAACAGATGCGCGATCACGCCTTGCGGCAGGTTCCAGGCCTCAATGGCGTCCTGCTGCACCAGCGCGCCCAGCTTGGGCGCCGATATCCAGTGGCCGCCTATCACCCGCTGCAACAGCCCGGCATGGCCAAAGTGGTTGACGCCGCGGTGGCTGCGGTCGCCCTGGCCGGCGGCGTAGAGCAGCGTGAGCCGGCGGGGGTGGCCGGTGGCCAGAAAGCGCGCTTCGATGGCCGCCGTCAACGCCTCGGCATGGCCGATGCCGACAAAGCCGGCGCTGGCCACGGTGGCACCGTCGGGGATCAAGGCCGCCGCAGCGGCGGGGCTGATGGCTGACAGGGTTTGCATGCTGACCGGGCCGGGCCCCCCTCAAAGCCGCCGATGCGCCAACGCCGGCAATTGCTGGCGCACGGCGGCCAGGCGGTCCCGGCTGAGCGCACCGGCCACCACTGCCTCGCCCTCGGCCTGCAGCGCCAGCACCTCACCCCAGGGGTCGCACAGCAGGCTGTGGCCCCAGGTGCGACGGCCGTTCTCGTGCAGGCCAGCCTGGGCCGGCGCCAGCACATAGCACTGGTTCTCGACCGCGCGGGCGCGCAGCAACAGCTCCCAATGGGCCTGGCCGGTGGTGTGGGTGAAGGCCGAGGGCACCACGATCAGGTCGCAGGGCGGGGCCATCAGCGCCCGGTACAGCTCGGGGAAGCGCAGGTCATAGCAGACCGACAGGCCAATGCGCCAACCCTCGACATCGATGGCCACCGGTGCATCGCCGGGCTCCAGCACCCGGGCTTCGTCATAGCGCTCGGGGCCGTTGTCGAAGGCAAACAGATGGATCTTGTCGTAGCGCGCCACCCGCTGGCCTTGCGGGTTCCAGACCAGCAGGCTGTTGCGCACCCGCTCGGGGTTGGCGGTGCGCAAGGGCAGCGTGCCGCCAATCACCCACAGGCCTAGACGCTGCGCGGCGCTGGCCAGCGCGGCCTGGATCGGGCCGTCGTCCAGGGTCTCGGCGATGGCCAGCTTGTCGCGGTCCTGGCGGCCCAGCAGGCAGAAGTACTCGGGCAGCGCCACCAGGCGCACGCCGCTGTCCGCCGCTTGGGCCATCAGGCGCTGCGCGGTGGCCAGGTTGCGGGCAAGGTCGGGGCCCGACACCATTTGCAGGGCGGCGACAGTGAGGGTGGGCTGGTTCATGGCGTGGTGGGTGGGTTGGCGGGTGGGTTGGCGGCTGCACTGGCGGGCGCGCTGGCCGCCAGCGCCGCATCGGCCGCCGCCGCGCCGGCCCGGGTGGCCAACACCGGCAGCGGCGTCAGGATAGAGCGTTCGATGCGCTCGACCTTGGGAGCGTCCCAGCTGCCGGTGATGCGGAACTCGCGTGCGCTGGCCTGGCGCAGCGGCTCGCCCAGCAGCCATTGGCCGATGAAGGCGCCCAGCGCCACGGCAGGGTTGACGGCGGCATAGGCCAGTGACGCGCTGGCGGTGTTCAACTCAGGCAGCGCCAGCACCTGCAGATCCTGGGTCTCGCGGCCGATGTCGGCCTGGCCGGCCAGCAGCACCACCGCCTGCGCGCCGCGCACCCGAAGGTTGTCGCTGCGGGCCACGCCTTGCTGGATTTGCACGTCGCCGACCATGCTGTCGAAGTTGAAGCCCGACTCGAACACATCGCGGAAATCCAGCAGCAGCCGGCGTGGCAGGGCCTGCAGGCTGAGCACCCCCAGCAACCGCGCCGCGCCGGCATCGGCCTGCAAGAACTTGCCGGCTTTGAGCGCCAGCGCCAGCCGGCCGTCCAGCGTGGGCAGGTCGAACTCCAGCGGTGAGCCGTCCCAGCCCAGCGCACCGCGGATCTGGCCCGGCGCACCTTCCAGCGCCTTACCTTTGCCCAGGCGCTGCAGCAGCGCGCCGCCGTTGTCGATGTCCAGCGTGAAATCCAGCGCCATGTGGCGGCGGTTGCTGCCGGCCTGGGCGGTCCAGCGGCCGGTCGCGCCCAGGCGCGCATCGGGGTTGGCCAGCAGCAGCTTGTTCAGCCGCCATTCGTTGCGCGGCTGGCCGTCACGCCCCAGCGGCAGCGCCTGGTTGACCGCCTCCACCGCCAGGCGGCCGAACTGGCGGCCGCGCAGCTCGAAGTTGTCGATCTCGATGTCGAGCGCCGGCACGCTGCTGGGCGCCTGGTCGAGCAGGCTGCCCACCGCATCGACCATGGTCTCGGCCTCGGCCGGCGGCAACGACAAGCGCGACAGCCGCGCCACCACCCGGCCGGCGCCGCCAGCGCGGCGCGGCGCCAAAAAATCGGCCGTGCCGGCCACCTGGTCGGCCGTGCCGCTGATGCGCCAGCCGGCCTCTTGGGGCGGCGCCAGGCGCTTGACATCCAACGCCACGTCGGTCAGCCGGCGGCCGCTGACCAGCAGCTCGGCGGCGTTCAACTGCACCAGTGTGGGCAGCCAGGGCGCCAGCCAGTCGGGCTCGTCGGCGCTGGACGGCGGCGGCACTGAAGCGGGCGCAGATGCCGCCTCCGCCGCCGCCCCCGCCGCCGACGCTGCGGCACCCGGCAGGCCGGGCCCCAGGCCCCAGGCGGCGGCGTCGCTGATCGGCCGCCAGGGCTCGGCGTCCAGCCGCGCCAGGTTCAGCACCACCACCCCGCCCGGCTGCGGCTCGGGCAGCTTGGCGTTGAAGGCCGCCGCGCCACGCGCCAGCCGGGTGCCGCTGGCCGGGTGGTCCAGCACCAGGCTGGCCTGCAGCGCGCCCAACTCGATGCGCAGCCAATCCTGCTGCAGCGAGCGCCGCGCATCGCCGACCGGCAGCGCCAGCGCGCGCCCGGCCGGGCTGGCCTGCACCGCCGGGTCGATCGCGCCGACGAAGCCCAGGCGCAGCGGCTGGGCCAGCTCGGCGGCCTTGCCCAGCGGCGCCGGCAGCTTGATCGCCATCCCTTGCAGGTTGCTGGCCAGTTGCCATTCGGTGTGGGTGGCCAGCAGGCCGACCAACGCCTTGTAGGCCGCCTGGCCCTGCAGCCGGTGCGCCAGCCGGGGCACCAGCGGGCCCAGCTCGGGCGTGCGGCGCAGGCCCTCGGCGCTGGCCGTGCCGGCGATGGAAAAACGCAGCGTGCCGTCGGCCTGGGTGCCGCCGTCGATCTGCGCGTCTCCGCCCGCCAACTGGCTGCGCAGCGCGGTCACTTGCAGGCCCTTCTGGGTGGCCTCGACCTTGCCCCGGGCGCCCGGCAGCGGCGGCAGGTCAGGCCGCAGCCGCAGATCGTTGCCCAGCAACTGCAGCACCGCTTTGACCTGGCTGTCGGCCGAATGGCTGAGCGGGATGCTCAGTGCCAGGCCCAGCTCGGCCGCGCCGTTGACAGTGGTCTGCGCCAGCCCACCGCCGATCCAGTCCCCCACCGGGGTGCTGTGAAGGTAGCGCAGCATGTCGCTGGCCGGGCCGTGGATCTGGCCGTCCAGCTCCAACAGCGCCTGCGACGACAGCTCGCGGATCTGGCCCTTCACCTCGCTCAGCGCCAGGCCCCACAGCCGCATGCGGGCCTGCTGAAAGTGCATCGCATTGCGCTCGAACACCAGCTCACCGCTGACCGCCGCAAAGGCCGGCCAGGGCGACTCCCAGGCCGGCTCGGACTCACCCGGCGGCACCGACGGGATCGGCGCCAGCGTCACATCCTGCAACTGCCCGGCCAGGCGGAAATCACCGTCGCGGCGGTTGACAAACGGGAAGTCCCACAGGTCGCCCTGCACCCGAAAACCCGCATCGCGCACCGTGCCACCCTGCACCGCGCGCTGCACCCAGTGGCGGGCGGCCGGGCTGATGCCCAGCGGCAGGTAGCGCGCCACCCGGTCGGCGCGCAGCTCGGCCAGCGTGCCATTGAGGGCCAGCACCCCCGGCAGGCGCCCCCCCTTGGCAAAGCCGCTGCCCGGCCCGGTGTGCCACTGGGCCTGGAAGCTGCCGCGGCCGTCGGCGTTCTGGAACTGCACCTCGCTGAGCGACAGATCGATGCGCGGCTCGGGCTCGGCCGGCGCGATCCGCCATTTGAGCTGGGCGGCAAACCTGGCCAGCGGCACGGTGGCCTGCTCGAACACCCCGGGCAGCTCGATCGCACCGTCGCTCAGCCGCAGTTCGGCCTGGCCGCCGGCTTGCGTTGCGCTCAGTTTCAGGTCAGCGCCGCGCCAGCCGGGCCGGCCGATGCCGCCTGGCTCGGGCGACGGCGCGGCAGCAATCGCCAGGCCGCTCACGCTGGCCTGGGCCTGGTAGCTGCGCGGCGCGTCCAGCGGCCCGTCCCAGCGCGCCGCCAGGCCGCGCACCGTGCCCTCGGGGTTGAGCTGGTTCAGCAGCGTGCGCAGGCCGCGGCCGATCGGCAGGCGCTCGGCCAGGTCGGCCAGGGTGGCCAGGTCCAGCCGGTCGGCACTGAGCTCGCCGCCGGTCACCGGCTGGGGCGTGGCCACGTCGGCCAGCACCATCGCCTGGGCCTGGCGCCAGGTGGCCGAGAGTTGGCTGGGCGCCCAGGCCTGGCCCTCACCAGTGGTGAAGGCCAGGCGGTCGATGGCCAGCGCCACCCCGCTGGCCGAGCGCTCGGCCACCAACCGGCCACCGAGCTGCTGGAAGGCCAGCGGCGGCAGGGCCGGCGCCAGCCGCACCGACACCTCGCGCAGCGTGGCCTCCAGGGTCAGGGCCTGCGGCAGCGCCTGGTCCCAATCGACCCAGGCCCGCAGCGCGGCGCGGCCATGCTGCAGGTCCACCGGCAGGTCGACATGCTGGCGCAGGCCGTTGACATCGACCTGCGGCAGGTCGGCATACAGCGCGCCCTTCCAGCGCTGCCAGTCACCGGCCCGCGCCAGCAGCGGGCTGCGCGCCAGCGCCCGCAGCGAGAAGCGCTGGCCCCAGTCTGGCGGCGGCGTGGCGTCCAGCCGCAGCTCGTGGCGCCGGCCCGGGTTGCGCATCACCAGCAGCACATCGCTGAGCTGCAGCGGCGCGGCGCGGCGCAGCTCATCGACCCAGCGCAGCACGCCGCCACGGATCACGAACTCGGGCTGCTCGAACAGCCAGTCGGCCGCCGCGCTGCCGTCCACTGAGGCCTCGCCTGCGGCCTGCGACAGGTCCACATCCAGGCCGGCGACATGCCAGCGGCCCTGGGCATCGCGGCGGATCTCCAGCCTGGCGTCCTCGATCAAGAGCTGCTCGAAGTGCAGCTTGAAGGCCAGCAGCGCCGGCACCGACAGCGCCGCCGAGACCTGCGGCAGCCGCAGCGCCTCGCGGCCCCGGGCATCGCGCAGCACCACGTCGCGCAGCACAAAGGCCGGCACCCAGCCCGAGCTTTGCACCACGATCTGGCCGATCTGCACCGGATGCCCGAGTGCCCGGCTGGCCTGCGCCTGGACCTGCGGACGCCAATCGTCGAGCCGGGGCAGAATCAGCCAATGCAGGCCCAGCCACAGCGCCAGGGCGCCGATCCACAGGGCCAGAAACAACCAGAACAGCGCCCCCAGCAGCGGCCGGCAAGCACGCCGCCAGCCCTGCCGGGCCTGCGCGCGCAGCGTTGCGACTGACAACCAGAGGGACATGGATGAGGAGCACCAACCAGTGGGCGGCGCCTGAGGTCTTGCGGCGCCGGCCCGGCCAGCGCGGGGGTGTCGGCCGCAGGGACTGCCGCAGTGATGGCCGCAGGGATGGCCGCCCCGGCTTGCGGGCCGGCCTCGCTTCAATCTAGCACACCGCCCAGCCCACGCCATGGCATCCGGCCTGACCCTGCCCGACCCCGCACCAGTCACTGCGCCAGACACTGCGCCCAACACCGCAGCCGCCCCCGCCGAGGCCGCGCACAGCCGCTTCGTGCAAAGGGTGCGTCGTCGCTACGCCGCCGAGCTGGGCCTGCTGGCCCCGGGCGTGCCCGACGCCCCCACCATCAGCGCGCTGGTGGCGCGCCTGCAAGCCGAGGGCCGGCCGTTGGCGTCCGCTCTGCGGGTGGCGCGGCAACTGGTGATCGAGCGCCTGGTGGTGCTGGATGTCGAGCAGGCCGCGCCGCTGGCCACCATCACCGAGACCATGACCCAACTGGCCGAGGCCACGCTGGAGATCGCGCTGGCCGCAGCCCGCAACCAGGCCGATGAACGCCTGGGCCCGCCGCTAGACGCGCAGGGCCTGCCCATCGACTTCTGGATCATCGGCATGGGCAAGCTGGGTGCGCGCGAGCTCAATGTCTCGTCCGATATCGACCTGGTCTACGTCTACGAGGACGACGGCCAGACCAGCGGGCCGCAGGCGGTCAGTGCCCATGAATACTTCAGCAAGGTCGCCAAGCAGCTCTACACACTGATCGGCGATGCCACCGACGATGGTTTCGTTTTCCGGGTGGATCTTGCCTTGCGGCCCAACGGCAACTCGGGCCCGCCGGTGGTCAGCCTGGCGATGCTGGAGGAGTATTTTCTGGTGCAGGGCCGCGAGTGGGAGCGCTTTGCCTGGCTCAAGAGCCGGGTGGTGGCGCCGCGCGCGGCGGTCACGTCGGGCCGGGCGCTGCCGCTGCGCGCGCTGGTCAGCGCCTTTGTCTACCGGCGCTACCTGGACTACGGCATCTTCGAGGGCCTGCGCCAACTGCACCGCAAGATCCGCGAAGAAGCCCAGCGCCGCGCCGCCGGCCGGCCCGAGCGCGCGAACGATGTCAAGCTCTCAAGAGGCGGCATCCGCGAGATCGAGTTCATCGTGCAACTGCTGCTGGTGGTGCGTGGCGGCCAGTTCCCCGAGATCCGCACCCG
>JANLZT010000055.1:0-6602 GCA_031366465.1 Betaproteobacteria bacterium
CCCGCGCAATCGCGACGCGCTGCTTCTCGCCGCCGCTGAGCTTGGACGGATACGTCGTGGCGCGATGCGTGAGCCCGACGGCGGCGAGTGCCGCCGCCGCCTGCTGAGCGACCTCGGCCGGCGGAATGCCGCGCAGGTCGAGCGCCGTCTCGATGTTCTCCGCAGCCGTCAGAGTCGGGAACAGGTTGTAGGACTGGAACACGAAGCCGACCAGCTGGCGGCGGATCTCGGCCTGGCCTTCGGGGCCCAGACCGCTGGCGGTGTGGCCGGCGATCTCCAGGCCGCCCTCGGTCGGCGACAGCAGGCAGCCGAGGATGGACAGCAAGGTGGTCTTGCCGCTGCCGGACGGGCCCAACAACACCGTGAATTGAGCGGGCCGGATCAGCAGGTCAATGTTGTGCAATACCGGCACCTTCACCGAATCCATTTGATAGGCTTTTTCGACACCACTCAGAATGGCCACCGGTTCAATCGGCAATGTTGCACCCCCATGAAATGTTCTGCAGCGGGCCGCGGCCGTGGCAATGGCCGTTTGGCTTCATCATGCGCCCCCGCCGGGTGCGAGACTCTAGCAGTGCGCAAGAGCAGGGGAAAGCGAGTGCTGTGGTGCCCACCTTCAGGCGCTGCCGGTCGCTGCCAACCGCCGCTAGCTGCCAGCCGCCGCTGACCGGCGATCACCGCATCACTGGGCGGGTATGGCGCCGCTGTCGCCACCACGGCAAACCAGGATTGTCAACTGGCCGGCGTTTTTCGACGGTGCCTCGATGGCGCTGGTCAGCGCAGCCAATGCGGCTGCACGCTGGCGTTCGATGGCGGCGCGGCGCAGCTTCAGGTTGGGCGTGAGTTCGCCGGCCTCAATGCTGAAGGGTGTGGCCAGCAGCGCAATGCCGGCCGGCCGCTCCATCGGATTGAGCAGGGCAAGGGCCGCCCGCAAGCCAGACTCCAGCGCAGCCAGGGCGTCGCCTTGCAGGGCCTTGGGATCAACGGTGCACAGCGCCAGCAGGTATTTGCGGCCCGCACCCAGCAGCACGGCCTGGTCAATGCCCGGGGCACCACGCAGCATGGCCTCAACACCGGCCGGGGCCACCCGGCGCCCGGTGGAGGTTTTGATGATGTCGCCAGTGCGCCCGGTCAAGGTGAGGTAGCCGGCAGCATCCAGCGTACCCAGATCGCCGGTGGCGTAGTAGCCCTGGCCGGCGGGCGTGTCCCAGGGGGCCTCATCGAGGTAGCCGGTGAACACGCCGGCACCCCGCACCGCAATCACGCCATCGCCACCGATGACGATCTGATTGCCCGCCAACGGCCGGCCCACCGTGCCCAGGCGCGCGCTGTCGATGCGGTTCATGGCCATGGGCAGCACGTTCTCGCTCAGGCCATAGGCTTCCAGCAAGGGCCAGCCGAGGGCGTCAAAGTCTTGCAGCACGGCCAGCGACATCGGCGCCGACCCGGACACCATGCAACGCAGGCGACTGCCCATCACCGACCTGATCTTGCCCAATACCCGCTTGTCCACCCAACCATGCAGGACCCGCCAGGCTGCAGGGACGGGGCGGCCTGCCTGCCGGTAGCGGCCTGCAACATGCCCGATACGCCAGGCCCACCAAGCCACTTGGCGTTGCGCGAACGGCAAGGCCTGCAGGCGCTCGATGATCCCGGCATGCAGCTTCTCGAAAAAGCGAGGCACACCGATGAAGATGTCGGGCTCGACTTCGCCCACCGCCGTCATCACCTGGCGTGGGTCGGCCAGCAGGTAGGTGGTAGCGCCGTTGTTCAATGCGGCCAGGTTGACCATGCGTTGGAACAGGTTGGACAAGGGTAGCCAGCACAACAGCCGGTCTTGATGGCCCACGAAGCTGAAGGCCTCAGCGATGGCATCGATGGCCAGACAAAGTTGGGCGTGGGAATACGCGATGCCCTTGGGCGCGCCGGTGGTGCCCGAGGTGAAGATGATGGTTGCGATGTCATCACTGCGAGCGGGCTCGGGCTCGACGGCCTGGTCACCCAGGGCTGACAGCGACCCCAAGCGGTGGGTCGGGATGCCGAGGGTCGATCCATCGGGGACGGGTGCCGCCCCCATGCACACCAGCAAGCGGATGCGGGCCCTGAGCGCAGGGCTGAGCTGCGCCAGGATGCTGGGGTCAATCACCGCCAGGGCCGCAACGCCGGCTTGTTCGGCCATCGCCGCCGCACGGGACGGCAAATCGTGGGCATCGAGCCCGACCACGGCCACCCCCATCGAGAGCGCGGCATGGTGGATCAGCTCCCAGTCCAGCGACACGGGTGCAATCAGTGCCAGCCTGTCCCCGCGCACCAGGCCGGCAGCGGCCAAGCCCCGGCGCAAGCGGCCCACCTGGTGGGCCACGTTGGCCCAATCGACGGCCTGCCATGGGCCTTGAGAGTCTCGGCAGCGAAACGCCGTGCCCTCGGGCGTGGCGGCTGCGCGATCAGCCAGCCGCTGGCCGATGGTGGCAGCGGCCGGCGAGTTCGGGTTCATGGCCGGCCCGGCGCTGGCTGATGACGCAGGTAGTGGTCGAGCACGGGGGCGAGGTATTGCTCGATCCGGGGCAATGGCAAGCCAGCCGCTTCGAGCCGCACCAGGGTTTGTGAATTCAAGAAGCCCTGGTCCTCGGCCAAATAGGCCAGCACCGGGGGCAGGCCGCGCAATGCGCGCTGCGCCTTCTGGCCTGCGAGGGCACCGATCAGTGGGATCAGGCGCCCCAGCCAGCTTCGCTTGACCTGCCACAGCCGCGGCACGCGGCGGCCATGCTGCCGCCAGGCCAGGCGCACGGCGTCTTGCAATTGGGGCAGGGCGATCGCCCTGTCCGGCCCCGAGCACAGGTGCAGGATGTGGCCCGCTGTTTCGGGATGATCGACCGACCAGGCAATCGCGTCGGCAACCCAATCGACGGGCACCGTGTCCAGCCGGGTATGGCCCAGCGCCGGCATGATGCCGAAGGTGCGGGCGCCCGACAGAAACTCACACAGGTGATAGAAGACCTGGAAGTTGATCACCCGGCCATTGCTGGCCTGGCCGACCACCATGCTGGGGCGATGAACCGTGATCGGCAGCCCGTCGCCCTCGGCCCAGACCACGCGCTCGGCTTCGGCCTTGGCCGCTTCATAGGTGTTGTGGAAGATCGAAACCTCGGGCAGACGCCGCTCCGGCATGTGGCCCGGCGTGCAGCCCCAGACGCCCACGGTGCTGACCAAGTCCACCTTTTGCAATGCGCCTGCCTGCAAACCGCGCCGAGCCAGACTGAGCACCGTGCGGGTCGGTTGGACTGCCGTTGCGCGGGCCTGCTCGGCAGACATATTGAGCTTGACGCTGGCGGCGCAGTGCACCAGATGCGTGGTGGTGGCAACCAGGCCCTGGACCACGCCGGGTTGCAGGCCAAAATCAGGCAGCGAGATGTCGCCCAACAACGGCGTTAGCCTGCTGGCGTCAGGGCCACTGCGGGCATAGCCCCAATAGTCCAGCAGGCCGTCAAAGCGCGCCTGCAGCGCGGGCGGGTCCGTGGCGCGAATCAGCAGTTGCACGGTGGTGTCGGCCTGCCCCAGCAGGCGCGGAACCAGCGCACTGCCAATCGTGCCGCTGGCGCCGGTCAGCAATACACGTTTCATGGGTCGGGCCCGCCGCTGCGCAAGGGCATGCCGTAGCGGCCGGGCGCCAAGCTATTGCGCGGATCAAGCGCCTGTTTGATCGATGCCAGCAAGCCCCGGGCCACCGGGTTGTCGTCCATCGCGCCGGGCATGCTCATGCTGCTGGCCCGGTAGGGCGGGTAGCCGTTTTGAAGATAAGCGGCGCGGGACTCGTGATACCAGGCCAGAGCCCGAGCGGCATCGGTTTCATCGTGTCGATCATAGAAGACCCCGACCAGGATGATGACCGAGCGGGCGCTCTCGACGATGACCTCCACGAAAAAGTAGAACTGGTGCTTCTCGAATATCTGTCGGGTCAACGACAGCGCCTGCAGCACATGCTTTGAATTGAATGGCACCACCGGCCCGATCCAGATCAGGCCGCAACCATCGCGGGCCGGATCAATGTCGCTGTCGGGCTTTTTGTCATGCGATCTGAAGTAGGCCTGGCGCACAAAATCATCAGTGGGTATGCCGCGAAACAGGTTGATCGCTGGCACCATCACATCCGTGAACTGGGGTGATTTGCCCATCAGGCGGTTGACCCATGGCGCCACGCTGCGAACCAAGCGGCCATACCAGTCATCGCGAATCGCCGCGCCAATGAATTGCACCTGGCCATATCGGCCCAGTACCTTGCGCTGCATGCGCTTTTGGTAGCGCACCTCTTTGCGGCTACCGTACAAGCCGCAGCCGAAGATCCAGCGGGCCACCCCATGTTGCTGCCGCCAGTTGGCCAGCGCAGCGTCGCTGAGATGCTTGCGGTCACCCAACAAATCTTTTGGATATTGCGCCAGGATGCACATCATGGCAAAGTCGTTGGCCAAATGCGGATTCGATCGCAAGGCCCGCGATAAAACCAGCTCGCGCAGATCGTCAATGAAGGCGCCGAGCAGATCGGGCGAAGCCTTGTATTCGAAGGCCGCAAAGTCAAATATCTCGGGCGCCGGCATCAGCCAGATGCCCGCGCGCACCACAATGCCAAGATTGGATTGCCCGAACAAACCATCGAGATACGGGCCTACGCCCCATTTGTACAAATGGCGAACCGCATTGCCAGCACTGGGGCCGCCGCCGGTCTCCATCAACTGGCCATCGGCCAGCACAACGTCCATGCCGCACAGGCTGCCGAAGTGGTCGGCCATCGGCGTCAAGCCGCGGCCCTTGTCCAGCGCATTGCCCAGCACGCTGGCGTACTGGGTGGTGCCGGCGGAATCTGACCACAAGCGGGAACCCGTGCTGTGCAGGTGATCGCGCAATTGTTTGTAGGTCACGCCGGGCTCAATCACCGCGTAGCACAACTGCTCATCGACCTCGATGATCTTGTTCATGCGCTCCAGCACGACCGTGATGCCGCCCTGATAGACCGCCGTCTTTTCACCATAGCCAAAATTCTTGCCGGTGCTCACCGGCCACAGCGGCACGTCGGCTGCCGCTGCCGCGCGCACCAAGGCCTGCACCTGCCCGGTGTCCTGCGGGTAGACCACCGCTGAGGGCACTGCCCGATAGGGCACGCAGGTGCGCGTCAGCCGCTCAACAGCGGAGCTGTCGGTGACCAGCCCGTCTGGCCCGACGATTTTGCGCAGTACTTCAAGCAGTTCGGGGCTCAAACCTGGCGCCAGAGCGGTCATGAACTCGCCTGCAGTCGGCCCAGTGCCGGTGCGGCGCCTACCGATACTGCGGCGGTGCGCCAATCTTCATGGACGAAACCAGGCCATTCAGGGCTGCTGGGTCGGGTTATCTGAAGGTCGTCGTCTTTTAGACCAAGCCAGGCCATGTGCTTGGCGACATGGCGGCCAAGGAAGATCTTCTTCAGTGTCATAAAGTCGACCAGCTTGCCCATGATCTTCCAGTATTGGCGGTTGGCTTTGCCTTCGCGGATCAGGTCCGAGAACTCTGGCGCATACGGATTGTAGCCAAAATTCTTCAGGTCCGAGTACATCAGCAGCCAGTTGATGGGGTAGTTCGAGAATACCGGGCTGGCATTCTTGGTGGAACTGATCAGGCCTAGCTCAACAACTTTCCGCATCGCCTCATCCTGGTCATATTTCCAGGCGTGGTAGGGCGCCAGGTAACGCGGGAAGCGGGTGCCTGCAGGGTAGTCCTTGGGGTTCCAGAAACGCTGCAGATCGGCGGCGTCAAATTCGCCTGACTGCAAAAGCTCAGGCGGCGTCCAATTTACTTCAGAGATCGCAAGGCGCGGGAACTCATACTCCATGCGCTCCACCAAAGGCTGGCCGGGAGAATACCCGGCAAGCACCAGAGGAATACCTTTTTCAGTGGCCAGCCGAAGTGCATTGCCTTCGAAGAGTGGCGCATAGACATAGGAAACAGTGTGCACCGCACCGCGCGATTCCTGGTTGCGCAAAAGCCACCGAAACAGCCTGCGGTAGAAGTCTATCGACGGCCGGTAGACCACATGTTCGATGTCCAGGCGTTCGACGGTGCGCCGGATGTTTTGCCAGGCGACTTCGCCAATGTCGATATCGGTGGTATGGGCCAAGACGCGCAATCCATATTCGACCTTTAATTTGTAAAGCAGCAGGCAACTGTCTTTGCCCCCGGAGAGTGGCACCACACAGTCATAGGGGCCCTTGCCTCGTGCAGCGTCAATGGCGGCGACCAGATTGGCTTCGCGCGCCTGGCGCAAGGTCTCTTTGCCGCTGGCGTCGACCGGCCGCTGCTCGCGGCAGAGGCGACAAATGCCGCTCGCATCAAGGTCGGCGCCTGCAGCCGCGCCGGGCAGAAGGCATTGCTTGCAGGACTTCATGGCGTGACCTCGTTGGAACGTGTTTTGTCAGCATTATCGTCGGCTTGACCTGGCGATCAGGGTAGGCGACGTTGTCCAGTCAGTCTCCATCGCAGACCTCGGGCCAGGCTCTCAGATTTTTTTGGGAGCATGGACATCCGCCAGTCGTTGGTAGGCATGCCGGTCGTTGAGGCGATGGCGTCGATTTGACACG
>JANLZT010000781.1:0-9267 GCA_031366465.1 Betaproteobacteria bacterium
TGCTGCACCTGCTGGGCGGCCTGGATTCGCCCAGCGCAGGCACGGTGCAGCTCAAAGGCCGCGAGATGGTGGCGATGGACGCCGCGCAGCAAGGCCGGTGGCGCAACCAGCACCTGGGTTTTGTCTACCAGTTCCACCACCTGCTGCCCGAGTTCACCGCGCTGGACAACGTGGCGATGCCGCTGCGCATCCGCCGCCAGGCCACGCCGCTGGCCCAGGCTGCGGCGCGCGAGATGCTGGCTGCGGTGGGCCTGGCGGCGCGGCTGGACCACAAACCCGCGCAGCTCTCCGGTGGCGAGCGCCAGCGGGTGGCGATTGCGCGTGCGCTGGTCACCCACCCGGCCTGCGTGCTGGCCGACGAGCCCACCGGCAATCTTGACCGGCACAGCGCCGACACGGTGTTTGCGCTGATGCTGGACCTGGCCCGCCAGCGCGGCACCGCCTTTGTGCTGGTCAGCCACGATGCCTCGCTGGCGGCGCGCTGCCAGCGGGTGTTGAAGCTGGAGCTGGGGCGGCTGGTGGCTTGAGTCGGGTCGGCCGCCGCACAAATCCGGCCCTTGAAGCCCTCAATCAACTTGAGATGCCGCTGTCAGCCAACCAGCCTGGGTCGTGGTGGAAGCGTTTCGGCCGCTGGGCCGGGCTCGCCGGGGCATTGGCGCTGGTGCTGGGCATGGCTTGGCTGGTGGGCGACGAAGTGCAGACCTCGCGCTGGCAGGCGGCCTGGCTGAGTGGCCGGGTGGCTGGCCTGCAGCCTGCGCTCGAAGCGGGGCCCAACCCCGGGTTCCGGGCGCCGGGCGCCGGGCCTTTCGACCAGCGCCTGGGCTACCACCGGCTGCCTCAACAGGTGCAGCGCCTGACCGAACAGGGCTTTGCCGTCACGGCCCAGGCCCGCATGGCGCCCCGGATGGTCGAGTTCATCGACGCCGGCCTGTTTGCGCCTTATCGGGAGAAAACGCAGGCCGGCCTCGACCTGCGCGACTGCCGCGGCCAGCTGTTGGCGGCGACGCGCTACCCACAACGGGTCTACCAGCGCTTTGAGGCGGTGCCGCCGCTGCTGGTCGATGCACTGCTGTTCATCGAGAACCGTGAGCTGCTGGACCCCCGCTTCCCGCAGCGCAACCCGGCGATCGAATGGGACCGCCTGACCAAGGCGGTGGCCGACCGGGCACTGCGCTGGCTCGACCCGTCGCATGCCGCAGCCGGCGGCAGCACCCTGGCCACGCAGATCGAGAAATACCGGCATTCGCCCGAAGGCCGCACCGACGCGCCCAGCGAGAAACTGCGCCAGATCGCTTCGGCCTCGCTGCGGGCCTACCTCGACGGCGACAACACGCTGGCGCGGCGCCGGCAGATCGTGGTCGACTACCTCGACACGGTGCCGCTGTCGGCCCAGGCCGGTTTTGGCGAGGTCAACGGCATCGGCGATGGCCTGTGGGCCTGGTACGGCCGGGATTTCGATGCGCTGAACCGGCTGCTGGTTGCCGGTTCAGTGCCCGGCGACCCGGCGCCGCAGGCGCTGCAGCCCCAGGCCCTGGCCCAGGCCCTGGCGTTCAAGCAGGCCCTGTCGCTGTTGATTGCGCAGCGCCGGCCGTCGTACTACCTGGACCCAGGCCAGCCGGCGCTGCGCCGGTTGACCGACAGCCACCTGCGCGTGCTGGCCGCTGCCGGCGTGATCAGCCCGGCGCTACGCGATGCGGCGCTGCCACTGGCGCTGGCGCTGCAAGGCCACCAGGCCACGCCGCAGACCGGCACCTTCATCGAGCGCAAGGCGGTCAATGCGACGCGCGCCAAGCTGCAATCCCTGCTGGCGATGCCCCGCGCCTACGACCTGGACCGGCTCGACCTGGCGGTGGCCACGCCGCTGGACGGCGAGATCCAGCGTGCCGCCAGCACATTGCTGCGCAGCCTGGGCAACCGGCAGGCGGTGCAGGACGCCGGGCTGTTCGGCCCGTTTCTGCTCAAGCCCGGCGACGACACCGGCAAGATCATGTTCAGCTTCACGCTCTACGAGCGCGGCGAGCACAGCAACCTGCTGCGGGTGCAGACCGACAGCTTCGACCAGCCCTTCGACCTGAACGATGGCGCGCGGCTGGACCTCGGCTCCACCGCCAAGCTGCGCACCCTGGTCACCTACCTCGAAATGGTGGCCGCGCTGCACGCGCGCTGGCAGGCCTTGTCCGCCGGGCAACTGGCCGCGCTGCCCATCGGCCCGCAGGACGCGCTGGGCCGCTGGGCCCGCGGCCACCTGGCCCAGGCCAGCGACAAGGGCCTGGCGGCGATGCTGGACGCCGCGCTGGAGCGGCGCTACTCGGCCAGCCCGCACGAAGGCTTTTTCACCGGCGGCGGCCTGCACCACTTCGAGAACTTCGAGCCCGCCGACAACGGCCGCAGCATCAGCCTGCGCGAGGCCTTGACCCGCTCGGTCAACCTGGTCTTCATCCGGCTGATGCGCGACCTGGTGCAGCATGTGATGGCGCAGGGTGCCAGCCAGCGCAGCGCGCTGTGGGACGACCCGCAAAGCCCGCAACGGGCCCAGTACCTGGCGCGCTTTGCCGACAAGGAGGGGCGTGAGTTCATCGCCCGCTTCCACCGCCGCTATGCCGGCAAGGCGGCGCCGGACGCCGAGGGCCTGCTGGTCGGCAGCGCACGCGCTACGCCGGCGCGCCTGGCGGCCGCCTTCTACGGCTTCGAGCCCGACGCCGGGCTTGACCGGCTGGCCGCCTTCATCCGGCGCCGCCTGCCCGATGCCGACCTGTCAGACACCGCGCTGCAGGCGCTGCGCGACAAGCTCGGGCCGGGCCGCTGGTCACTGCCCGACCGGGGCTACCTGGCCGGTGTGCACCCGCTCGAACTCTGGGTGGCCGGCCACCTGCGCGCCCACCCCGAGGCCACGCTGGCCCAGCTGCTGGCGGCCAGCGCCGCGCAGCGCCAGGAGGTCTACCAGTGGCTGTTCAAGACCCGCCACAAGGGCGCCCAGGACGCCCGCATCCGCAACCTGCTGGAGGTGGACGCCTTTGCCGAGATCCACCAGGCCTGGCGCCGGCTGGGCTACCCTTTCGAGGCGATGACGCCGTCGTATGCCAGCGCGCTGGGGGCCTCGGGCGACCGGCCGGCCGCGCTGGCCGAGCTGATGGGCATCATCGTCAACCGCGGCCTGCGCCTGCCGGTCACCAGGGTGGCGAGCCTGCAGTTTGCGCGCGACACGCCCTACGAGACCCGCCTGGTCCACCGGCCGGGCCCGTCCCAGCCGGTGCTGCAGCCCGAGATTGCCGATGTGCTGCGGCGCGCCTTGATCGGCGTGGTCGAGACCGGCACCGCCAAGCGCCTCAAGGGCGCGCTGCTGCGGCGCGACGGCAGCGTGGTCGAGATCGGCGGCAAGACCGGCACCGGCGACCACCGTTTCGACAGCCACGGGCGGGGCGGCCAGCTGATCTCATCGCGTGTCGTGAACCGGTCGGCCACCTTGGTGTTCCTGATCGGCGAGCGCTACTTTGGCACCCTGATGGCCTATGTGCACGAGCCCTTCGCCAAGGACTTCCAGTTCACCAGCGCCTTGCCCACGCAGTTGCTGCGGGCGCTGCTGCCGGCGCTGCAGCCGCTGGTCGATGGCGGCGGCTGCGGCCTGGCCCCGGCCGATGCCGACCCCGAGGCGCCTCAGCGCAAGCTGCTGCGTTGATGGCCGGCCCCGGCGCGCGCTCAAACCGGCCTGGGCGGTCTGGCCGCTCTGGCCGCTCAGGCATTAGCATGCTCACCAGCCATCCCACCCGAGAGAGACCCCATGCAAGCCCAGCGCGCCGCCAAAGACGACAAGCCCGCCAGCCAGACCCCCGACAAGGACGACAGCAAGCTCGAAGAGCAGCTGTCCTTCAAGTCGCGCTATGTGTTGATCTTTGGCGAGATTGACGACAAGCTGGCGCAATCCACCTGCCGCCGCTTGCTGGCCTTGTCCGAGGCCTCGGACGCGCCGATCACGGTGCTGATCTCGTCGCCCGGCGGCCATGTCGAATCGGGCGACGCGATCCACGACATGATCCGTTTTGTGCGGGCGCCGGTCACCGCGCTGGGCTCGGGCTGGGTTGCCAGTGCCGGTGTGCACATCTTTCTGGCGCCGCCCAAAGAGCGCCGGCTGTGCCTGCCCAACACCCGTTTCATGATCCACCAGCCGGCCGGCGGCGCCGGTGGCCAGGCCACCGACATAGCCATCCAGGCGCGCGAGATCGTGCGCACCCGTGAGCGCCTGGCCCGGGTGATCGCCCGCGAGACCGGCCAGCCGCTGGAGCGCGTCACCTTGGACATGGAGCGCGACTTCTGGATGAGCGCCGACGATGCCATCGCCTATGGCATTGCATCGCGGGTGGTGGAGCGGCAGAAGGACCTGGCGTGAGCGCATGACGCCTGGCCGCGGCCGCGCTGGGTTGCGGCCCCACAACCCTTTGGCGGGACGCCCCATGCCGTGCAATGCCAGGCCATCGCCGGTGGCCACTGACCGGCCACCGCGCCCCAGCCCATGGCCGGGCCACTGATAAGCCGCAAGCCCTGGCCGCTGGCGGGTGCCTGGTTGGGCTGGATAGTCGCGCCGCTGATCTGCGCCTTGGCGCTGGCGGTGGTGCTGCGCGAGTTTGTCCATGCCCGCGCCCAGGCCACGCTGCAGTTGCAGGCGGCGGTAGACCTGCAAAGGGTGCAGCTGGAGTCCTGGCTGGGCGCGCGCTTGAAACAGGCGCGCTTCCTGGGCGACAGCCCGTTCTGGGTCGAGTTGCTGACCCAGCCCGGCGGGCCTGCTCGCTTGCTGCAAAGAGCGGTGGCCTTCAGCCACGCCAACTGGGGCAGCGCGGTGCGGGTGTTCGACGGCCAGGGCCGCTTGCTGGCTGCCGAAGCCGCCGCCCCGATGGCCCCTGGGGCGGCCCAGGCCGCGCCACCGCCGTCGGCCTCGGACCCGGCCCTGCAAGCCGCCCTGCAGGCCAGCTTGAGCGCCGGCCAGGTGACGATGACCGCGCTGTCGCGTCCGGCTGGCGCCACGCAGGTGGCTGGCTTCGACTTGGTGATACCGCTGCTGGCCAGCGGCCTGCCAGCCCGCGCGGCGGTGGTTTTCAGGGTGCTGCTGGAGCCCGCTCTGCTGCAGCCGCAACGGCCGGCCTGGGCCGAGCCCGGCCAGCAAGGCCCGGCCGCACAACTGGCACTCTGGCAGCGCGGGCCGGCCGGCACATTGGTGATGGCTGGTGCGGCGGTCGACGGCGCAGCCGCCCAGGTCGACGCCATGGTGGGGCTGGCGGGCCTGGACGCTGGCCCCGTGCGGGCCGGCCGGCCGTTCGCGCTGGGCGGGCCCTCGGACCGGTCAGGCCGGCCGGGATGGGCGGTGGTCGCACCGGTGGCGGGCACCGACTGGTGGTTGATGGCGGCGCTGGACCAGGCCGCCATCGACCAGCCAGCCTGGGCGGTGGCGGCCTGGGTGGGCGCCACCACAGGCCTGCTGCTGCTGGTGCTGGGGCTGGCCCAGCGCCAGGGCCGCCAGCGCCTGGCACTGCAGCGCGCGGTGCTCGAAGCCGACGTGCAGCGCCGCAAGCTCGACACCCTGGACAAAATATCCCAACACCGGGAGCGTCTGGAGGCCGAGGTGCTGGCCCGCACCGCTGACTTGCGCGCGGCCAACCTGGCGCTGGCGGCGGCCGAGCGATTTGCCCGCGCGGTCACCGACAACCTGCCCGCCCGGGTGGCCTATTGGGATACCGAGCTGCGCTGCCGCTATGCCAACCTGGCCAGTTGCGCCTGGTTCCAGCGCACGCCGCAACAAGTGCTGGGGCACACCGCCGCCGAGATCATGGGCGCTGTCAACATGGCGCAGCTCGGTGACCGCCTTCGCGCCGCGCTGGCGGGCACCGCCCAGCGCTTTGAGCGCGAGGCGCCTGGCGCCGACGGCCAGCCGGTGATCCACCTCATCGACTATGTGCCCGATGCCCACGACGGCCAGGTGGACGGCGTGTTTGCGATCGCGGTGGACATCAGCGCCGTCAAGCGGGCCGAGCGTGCGATGGCCCAGGCGCGTGACGCAGCCGAGTCCGCCAGCCGGGCCAAGAGCGCCTTCCTGGCCAATATGAGCCACGAGATCCGCACGCCGATGAACGCCATCATCGGCCTGGCCCACCTGATGCGGCGCGTCAGCCGCGACGCCTTGACGCGCGACCGCCTGGACAAGCTGACGGCCGCTGCCCAGCACCTGCTGCAGCTCATCAGCGACATCCTGGATTTGTCCAAGATCGAGGCCGGCAAGCTGGTGCTCGAAGACGAGGTCTTCTCGGTCGATGCGATGCTGGCCCGCACCTGCGAGATGGTGGCGCCGCGGGCGCGCCAGAAGGGGCTGGAGCTGGTGCTCGATGCCGACCACCTGCCGCAGCGCCTGCGCGGCGACGCCACCCGGCTGTCGCAGGCGCTGCTCAACCTGTTGTCCAACGCGGTCAAGTTCACCGACCAGGGCTGGGTGCGGGTGCGCGCCGAAAAGCAGGCCCAGCAGCCCGATGGCCGCTGGCTGGTGCGCTTTGAGGTGCGCGACACCGGCATCGGCATCGACAGCGCGCGCCAGGCCGCACTGTTCAGTGCCTTTGAGCAGGCCGACCCTTCCACCAGCCGGCAGTTCGGCGGCACCGGCCTGGGCCTGGCGCTGACCCGCAACCTGGCCCGCCTGATGGGCGGCGACGCCGGGCTGGACAGCGTGGCCGGGCAGGGCAGCAGCGTCTGGTTCAGCGCGCTGCTCAGCGCCGACGCCGGCCACCCCGATGCGGCGCCGCCACCGTCGCTGCGGCGCTTGCGCGTGCTGCTGGTCGATGACCTGGTCGAGAGCCGGCTGGCGCTGCGCGACCAGCTGGAGCTGCTGGGCCTGCAGGTCGATGATGTGGCCTCGGGCGAGGCCGCACTGGCGCGGGCCGAGCAATCACTGCGGCGCAGCGGTCCGCATGATTTGATGGTGATCGACTGGCGCATGGCGCCGCTGGACGGCATTGCCACCTTGCAGCGGCTGCGCGGCCTGCTGGGCGAGGCCACGCCGCCCAGCCTGCTGGTCAGTGCCCACGACGACCCGGCGATGCACCAGGCCGCGCGCGAAGTGGGTTATGACGCGGTGCTGGTCAAGCCCATCAGCGCGTCGTCCTTGCACGACAGCCTGCTGCGCATCATCCATCGCCAGGGCGGCCTGGCGGTCGAACCCGTGGCGCCGAGTGCGGCCGAGACCGCGCTGCAGCAGCGCGCCGCTGGCGCCCGGGTGCTGGTGGTCGATGACAACCCGGTCAACCTGGAGGTGGCAGGCGCCTTGCTGCAGGCCGCCGGCCTGACGGTGATACTGGCCAGCGGTGGCGAGCAGGCGGTGAGCCTGGTGCTTGCCGAGGGCGCGCAGGCGCCCGACCTGGTGCTGATGGATGTGCAGATGCCCGGCATCGACGGCCTGGCCGCCACCCGTGCCATCCGCGGCCTGATCCAGCGCCCGTTGCCGATCCTGGCGATGACCGCCAATGCCTTTGGCGAGGACCGCAGCGCCTGCCTGGCCGCCGGCATGGACGACCACATCGCCAAGCCGGTCAACCCCGAGCGGCTCTACGCCGCACTGTTGCAATGGCTGCCGCAGACCGCCTCCGGCCGGGCCGCCCTGGCGCTGGCGCCCGGCCTGCCGCCGCAGGCCGCAGCGCCGCCCGCCCAGGCCGGCGAGTCTGCCCAGCCTGGCGACCTGAAAGCCCTGCCCGAAATAGCGGCGCTGGCGCAGCGCCTGGCTCAGATCCCGGGCCTGGACCTGCCCGACCTGCTGGCCCGCCTGGGCGGCCGCCAGGACGTGGCGATGCGGGTGCTGGCCAGCTTTGTGCACCAGTACGCGGGCGGCGTGGCGGTGTTGGGTGATCCGCAGGCCAGCCCGGTCGACCTGCAGCAGGCCGCGCACATGCTGCGCGGTGTGGCCGCCACCCTGGGTGCCACCCAGGTGCACCAACAAGCCTTGGCACTGGAGACGCAGTTGCATGAGTCCGACCCGCCGGACCACGGCCAGATTCAGCAGCAGGCAGCGGCCTTGAACCAGACCTTGCAGGGCCTGGCCGAGGCGCTGCGCCAGGTGTTGGGCCCTGGCCTGGCCGATTGACGGCAGCAGCGCCCGCGCTGCATCGCCCGCCCAAACCACCCCAGGCTCAAACCCGCTGGTGGGGATGGGCCATCGGCCACCGGCTTGGACTGCGTTTGCCGAATCTGCAGCCGGTCCCCGGGTTTGAGCTGCTTTGCCTCGCGCTCGCACCAACCCACCGCAGCCATAGCCCTTCGGCGTGGTTTGATGCCGCGCCGCGCTGCGTTGATATCTCAGGGGTCCCCCTGAGTGGCGCCCATCGTTCGCGCCAGGCCCTTCATCAACCAGGCTCTTCGTCAACCAGCCCCTCGAATCGGTATTGGGCGCGTGCTTGACCGCTACATCACCCGCCCAAACCACCACACGCTCAAGCCCGCTGCGCCCAGCATCAGCAGTGCGCCGGCCAGCGCCAGGAAGCCGCTGATCTCGGTCTCCTTGGTCTCGACCACCAGCCGGCTGGACAGGCCCTGGTAGACCTGCTTCAGGTCATCCGCCGTACCGGCGTAGAAGTAGTTGGCGCGGGTGGCGTTGGCGATGTTTTTCAGCGTCTCTTCGTCCAGCCGCACCCGCATGCTCCAGCCCTCGAAGCCGATGATCTCGCCGTGCTTGGTGCCCACCCCCACGGTGTAGACCTTGACACCGCGCTCGGCCGCCATCTTGGCCGCCTCCATCGGGTCGGGCCCGGTGGTGCGCTGGCCGTCGGTGAGCAGGATGATGGCTGCCGAGCTGAAGCTGCCGGGCTCCACCGGCACGAAGGGCTTCTTCTCCTTCGTCTCGCCGGGGGCCGGCGGCATCGCGCGCTGGCCGGTGATCTGCGACAGGTCGATGCCGTCGTCGGGGAACAGGCTGGCCAGCGACAGCACCAGGCCCGAGCCAATGGCCGTGCCGCGCTGCATCTGAAAGCGGTCGATCGCGGCCACCACATCCTCGCGGCTGAAGGTGGGCGGCTGCACGATGGCCGCCGTGCCGGCAAAGCTGACCACGCCGATGCGCACGGTGCGCGGCAGGCCCGCGACAAAGGCCTTGGCGGCCTCTTGCGCGGCCACCAGCCGGTTCGGTGCCACATCGGTGGCGCGCATGCTGCCCGACACATCCATCGCCAGGATGATGGTCTCCTGCACCGACGGCAATTTGATGCGCGCGGTGGGCCGGGCGCTGGCCAGCAGCAGCACCGCCAC
>JANLZT010000089.1:0-4062 GCA_031366465.1 Betaproteobacteria bacterium
CGCCGCTGCTCGCCATCGGGCACGGCAAACAGCAGCAGCGGTGCACCGCGCTCGGTTTGCCAAACACCTTCCATTGCGGCGATCTTTTGTGGCTGGTGGTGCAAGGTGTTCAGGCCATGCAGGTCGCCGACGAAGATTTGCAGGGGAATGGCCATGGCTGCCAGCGTCAAGCCAACCCGCAACACCCGGGGTGCGGCGCTCTGGGCCGCGCCTTTGAGCAATTGCCAGGCCGACAAACCGGCCAACAAAAATGCACAGGTCAGCGCCGAGGCCAACAGCATGTGGGCAAAGCGGTAGGGGAAGGACGGGTTGAAGATCACCGCCAGCCAACTGCGCACATGGAAGCTGCCGTTGACGATCTCATGGCCGGCCGGCGTCTGCATCCAGGAGTTCAGCGCCAGGATCCAGAACGCGCTGAGCGTGGTGCCAAAGGCCACCAGCACCGTGGACATCAGGTGCACCCGCTCACTGACCTTGCCATGGCCAAACAGCATCACGCCCAAGAACCCCGCCTCCAGGAAAAACGCAGTCAGCACCTCGAAGCCCAGCAAAGGCCCGGCGATGTTGCCCACCCGCTCCATGTAGCCCGGCCAGTTGGTGCCGAACTGGAAACTCATCGTGATGCCGCTGACCACGCCCAGCGCAAACGTCAGCGCAAACACCTTGGTCCAGAAGCGGTAGGCGGCCAGCCAGGGCGCGTCATGCGTCTTGAGCCAGCGCCAGCGAAAGAACAGCAGCACCCAGGCCAGTGCGATGCTGATGGTGGGGAACAGGATGTGGAAGGTGATGTTGGCGCCAAACTGCATGCGCGCCAGGGTCAGGGGGTCCATGTCTGTTCCGTCCTTTGCGGTCGATTCGGGCCGGCGGTATGGCCCCTTTCACTTGACAGGGGTAAGGGGCCATGTTCACTGCATGTGCTGGCCGCCGTTGATGGCGATGTTGGCGCCGGTGACAAAGCAGCCTCTTCTGACGCCAGGCAGATGTTGGCGCGGGACATGAGCTGGGCCGCCTCATGCGGATTGTCCACGATGGTCAGGCAGGCCACGGCCACGCCGGGTGAATGGGCCAGCGCCGCGTCCCGCAGGGTGTCTGCCATGGTACTTCCAGAGGTCGGACGGTTGGGCCGCAGGTCAAGGCGCAGCGGCCGCCAGCAAGGCCTGCTGCAGTGCCGCAATGAACTCAGCGGGCTTGTCGGCATGCACCCAGTGGCCGGCACCCTCGATAGCCTGCACCCGTGCCTGCACAAACAGCTCGGCAAAGCGCGCGGCGTCGGCCGGCGTGACGTAGTCTGAGCGGGTGCCGTAGATCAGCGTTGCCGGCCCGCCATAGCGCCGGCCCAGCAACTCGGGTGGAAAGCCGCTGAGCTGGGGCACGGCCAGGCCGATGGCCGCCAGGTTCAGGCGCCAATCAAAATGGTCGTTGCGGCTGACCAGGTTTTGCAGCAAGAAGCCCACCACACCGGGATCGGGCAGAAGTTCGGCCAGCCGGCGCTGGGCCGCGCCCCGGCTGGCCAGTGACGCCGCGTCGATGCCGCCCATGGCCTGCACATAGGGCGTCATGCGGTCGGCATAGGCCACCGGCACGATGTCCACCACCACCAGGCCGCCCACGGCGGACGGTTCCAGCAGCGCCAGTGCCATCGCCGTCTTGCCACCCATGCTGTGACCCACCAGCACCGGCTGCTGCAGGCGCTGGGCCTGGATCAACGCCAGCACGTCGGCTGCCATCTCCAGGTAGCCCATGTTGTCGGCCCAGGGCGACGCGCCGTGGTTGCGCAGATCGACGCAGAAAACCCGGTGCTGCGGCGCCAGGGCGCGTGCCACCGAGCGCCAGTTGCTGCTGGACCCGAACAGGCCGTGCAGGATGATCACCGGCGGGCCGCCGCCGGAGTCTTCAAACGCCAATTGCAAAGCCATTGCGCAGCCCTCCTACTTCCTATTCTGCGGCGGCAGATCGATGCAACGGCCCTCAAAGACCTCGGCCGCCATGCCTATCGCACATCGCCGATGGCAAAGAAGTGGGCAACGTTGGTTCGCATCAGTTTGTCCACGTTGATGTAGCCCCGGTCGGTGACGGCCACGCTGGCCGCCTCAGCCCGAATCTTCTTGCCGTTCCGACAGCGGCGGCCGGCGTGGCCTTGGCGCCCACGATGATGCCGGGGCCGGCGCACAGCACCAGCACTTCGACCGCTGCGGCGGTGCGTCAGGGCCGCCAGCGCTGATTCGACAGGTGCTTGAGCTGGCGGCAGCATGAAGCGCGCATAGCCGGCCTGCACGGCCGGCTCGTCGAGCGAGGCGCGGAAGGCGTCGTGCAGACGCTGGATCACCGCCGGGTCGGTGCCGCGCGGCACGCCGATGCCGAACGGCGATTCGTTGACGATTTTCACCCCTGATTCGCGCAGCGTGGGCATGTCGGGGAAGGCTGCCGCCCGCCTGGTACCCAGCGGCGCAATCAGCGTGATGGGCCGGGACGGAAAGGTTTGGGCAAGCACCTCAGGCCGGGTGACGCCCGCAGCGAGTGCGACAGCGAAGCTGCGGCGATCAATCATGATGGGGTCACCTCGGTCAGCTCGCCTAGCCGGTGCTGCGCTGCGCCTTTTCTTGTCCGGCACGGGCCCGCACCACCGCCTTGGCTGGCCCAGTCGGCCGGGCTCAGTTGGCCGGGCTCAGTTGGCCCAGCGCCGCAAAGGTGCCGGGTGCGGCCAGGTGGTGGCCGCCGTCGATGGCGATGTTCTGGCCGGTGAGGTAGTCGCAGCCATCGGCCTGCAAAAAGGTGAGCAGGTTGCACAGCTCGGGCATGCGGCCGAAACGCTGCATCGGTACTTCATCGGCCGACGCGGCGCCGACATTGGCCTTCGGCGTGGGGGCCAGCTTCTCCCAGGCGCTCTCGGTCGGGAAGGGCCCGGGCGCCACCGCGTTGACGCGGATGTTGTGCTTGCCCCACTCCACCGCCATCGACCACCTTGCAGTGCATGTTGGACAGCCACATCTTGGCCATCGCCGCGTCCACCACATCCAGCTCGCCCTTCATGAGCTGGCGATGCATTTGTCAGTGAACTGGCGGCCCACCACGGCCTCGGTCTGCAGCTCGGCCAGCTTGAACTGGGTGTTCTGGAAGTCGCCGATGGTCTTGCCAAAGGCCTTGCGCTGGGCGGTAGGGCCTTCAGGTCAGAGCCCGCATGCGGCTCGGTCATGCCGAGTGAGCCGATGGCCTCGCCGAGAAGCCCGACCGGGCCATCTCCTCGAACACCACCACGTCAAAAGGATAGTCGGCGCCGGCCCCGCCATAGGCCTCGGGCACGGTGCAGCACAGCAGGCCGGCGGCGCCGGCCTTTTGCCACAGCGCGCGCGGCACCACGCCCGCGTTTTCCCAGGCGTCGTGGAAGGGGGCGATCTCCTTGGCGATAAAGCGCCGCACCATGTCGCGAAAGGCGTCATGGTCCTCATTGAACAGTTCGCGTTTGAACACCTGGGTCCCTGGTTCAAGCCATCGTCAGTAAGACTTCGGCAGGTCCAGCACCTTCTCGGCAATGAAGGACATGATCATCTGCTCGGTCACCGGGGCGATGCGGGTGATCGTCACCTCGCGCAGCAGGCGCTCGACGTGGTACTCCTTGGCATAGCCGAAGCCGCCATGCGTGAGCACAGCCTGCAGGCAGGCCTCGTAGCCGGCGCGCGCGCCCAGAAACTTGGCGGCATTGGCCTCGGCGCCGCAGGGCCGCTTGGCGTCATACAGCCAGGCGCCCTTGAGCGTCATCGCCCAGGCCGCCTCCAGCGCCATCCAGCGCTCGGCCAGCGGATGCTGGATGCCCTGGTTCTGGCCGATGGGTCGGCCAAAGACCACCCGCTCGCGGGCGTACTTGGCGGCCCGGCGCAGCGCATCCTGGCCGATGGCCACCGCCTCTGCCGCCACCAGCAGGCGCTCGGGGTTCAGGCTGTGCAGGATGTAGCCGAAGCCCTTGCCTGCCTCGCCGATGCGGTCGGCCTCGGGGATGAACAGGCCGTCGATGAAGACGCTGTTACTGTCCACCGCCTTGCGGCCCATCTTGGGGATGCGGTGCAC
>JANLZT010000106.1:0-23778 GCA_031366465.1 Betaproteobacteria bacterium
ACAGCCCGGTGTGCCGACACCGATGCTGGCGGGCTGATGCTTGATGGCCTGGCGGGCCTGCGCCACCAGCCCGGCCAACGCGGCCAGCATCGCCTCGTAGCCTTGGGCTGACGGCGTGCTGATGCGCTGGCGCCAGACCTCGATGCCGGCCGCATCCAGCACGATGGCCTCGGTCTTGGTGCCGCCCAGGTCGACGCCGATGGCGAACCCGACATCGGCGTCCATAGGCGCCACACCCGCCGGCCCGCCCACCGCAGCGCCCACCGCCACGGCCGCTGCCGCCATCAAACCGCCTCGGTGCGCAGCATCAACCAGGCCAGCGCCGCGCCCTGCACCAGGGGTGCCAGGCGCGCCCGCACGGTGGCGTGGTAGCCATTCAGCCAGGCGATCTCGTCGTCGCGCAGCAGGCCCAGGTCGATGCAGCGGGCATCGATGGGGCAGAGGGTCAAGGTCTCAAACTCCAGCATCTCACCAAACTGGCCGGCCTCGACGGTGTCCACCGGCACCGTGAGCAGCAGGTTCTCGATGCGCACACCCCACTGGCCGGGCCGGTAGACGCCGGGCTCGTCGCTGGTGATCATGCCGGGCTCCATCGCCATCTGCGGCTCGGCCACTGCCTTGCTGATGGTCTGCGGGCCCTCGTGGACGTTCAAAAAATAACCCACACCGTGGCCGGTGCCGTGGCCAAAGTCCAGCCCTTCGGCCCACAACGGCGCACGCGCCAGGGTGTCGAGAAAGGGGCTGAGGGTGCCGCGCGGAAAGCGCGCCCGGGCCAGGTTCATCATGCCCTTGAGCACCAGCGTGAAATCGCGCCGGTGCGCGGCGCTGATCTGGCCGATGGGCCAGACCCGGGTGATGTCGGTGGTGCCGCCCAGGTACTGGCCGCCCGAGTCGATCAGCAGCAGGCCGTTGCCTGCTATCCAGGCGTGGCTCTCGGGCGTGGCGCGGTAATGCGGCAGCGCGCCGTTGGCATTGAAGCCGGCGATGGTTGCAAAGCTCAGGCCCACAAAACCCGGGCGCCTGGCGCGCTCGGCCGACAATTTCTCGTCGATGGTCAGCTCGCTGATGCGCTCGCCACGCGCCAACGCGGCCTCGAACCAGGCGTAGAACTGGCACATCGCGGCGCCGTCCTGTTCCATCGCCTGGCGCACAAAAGCCGCCTCGGCCGCGCCCTTGCGGCTCTTGAACAGGGTGCTGGGGTTGATCGCCTCGATCACGCGCACCGCCGCCGGCACCTGCTGGCGCAGGCCCAGCGTGATGCGGCGCGGGTCCACCAGCAGGCAGCTGTCGGCCGGCAAGGCTGACAGTGCGGCGGCGGCGTCGGCGTAGTCGGCCAGGGCCACGCCTTCGGCCGCCAATTGCGCGGCCAGCGCCGGCGCCACCTTGCCGGCGCCGACAAACAAGGTCGCGCGGGTGGCGTCGATCAGCAAATGGGCCAGGAAGACCGGGTTGTACTCAACATCGGCGCCGCGCAGGTTGGTGATCCAGGCGATGTCATCGACCGTCGACACAAAGTGGTGGCTGGCGCCCTGGCCCATGAAGGCCTGGCGCACCCGTGCCAGCCGGGCGCCACAGGTCTCGGCGGCATGCGGCGCGGCATGGGCGTAGATCGCGGCGGCGGGCAGCGCCGGGCGAGCGGGCCAGACCTCGTCCATCAAATCGATGTCGGTGCGCAGCCGCCGGCCGGCGGCCTCCAGCGTGCTGCGAAGCATCTGTGCGGCCGCCAGGCCCAGCACCTGGCCGTCCACGCACACAGTCTGGCCGGCGGGGGTGTGGCTGGCCAGCCAGGGCAGGTGGTGGATGGCCACACCGGTGGGGATCTTCACCAGATCGATGCCGCTGCCCAGCAACTGCGCCTCGGCCTGCTGCCAGTAACGGCTGTCGGCAAACAGCGCGGCCTCGTCGCGGGTGATCACCAGCGTGGCCATCGAGCCATTGAAGCCCGACAGCCATTCGCGCGCCTGCCAGCGGCCGGGCAGGTATTCGGACAAATGCGGGTCGGCGCTGGGCACCAGCAGCGCATGGGCGCCGTGGCGGGCCAGGGCCTGGCGCACGGCCTCGATGCGCTCGCGGACCGGGTTGACGCGGGTGTCCATGGTCAGGCTCCAGGGGTGGGGGTCGTGGATTCTAGGATCGGGCCCCCGGGTATGCTTCACTGCTGCACGCCCCGCTCTGCCACCCGAGGACCCGATGCGCCTGCTGCTGGCCGAAGACGACCGCATGATCGGCAGCAGCCTGCGCCAGGCGCTGCGGCTGGAGGGCCATGCGGTGGACTGGGTCTATGACGTGGCGGCCGCCCAGGCCGCGCTGGCAGCCGAGCACTTCGACCTGCTGTTGCTCGACCTGGGCCTGCCCGACAAGCCCGGCCAGAGCGCCCAGCCCACCGCGGGCTTGAGCGTGTTGCGGGCCCTGCGCAGCCGGGGCGACGCCACGCCGGTGATCGTGCTCACCGCCCGCGACGCCACCGCCGACCGGGTGGCCGGCCTGGACGCCGGCGCCGACGACTACCTGGTCAAGCCCTTTGAGCTGGACGAGCTGGCCGCCCGCATGCGCGCGGTGGCGCGCCGCCATGAGGGCCGCGCCGACACGGTGCTCAGCCACGGCGACCTGCGGCTGGACCCCGCCACCCGCCAGGTCACCCAGGGCGACAGGCCGGTGCTGCTGTCGGCGCGTGAATTTGCGGTGCTGCAAGCCCTGATGCAGCGGCCCGGCGCGGTGCTCAGCCGGGCCCAGCTAGAAGACAGGCTGTACGGCTGGGGCGATGCGGTCGAGAGCAATGCGGTGCCGGTCTATGTGCACCAGTTGCGCAAGAAGCTGGGCGCCGAGGTGATTGGCAGCATGCGCGGCGTGGGCTACTTCCTGAGGCCGGTGACGTCGTGATCCCGCGTTCCATCCGCGGCCGGCTGCTGCTGTCGCTGCTGGCCGCGCTGGCCGGTGCGGCAGTGCTGGTGGGCGGCCTGACCTACCGCAATGTGCTGCAGCAGACCGAGGCACTGTTTGACTACCAATTGCGCCAGATGGCGCTGAGCCTGCGCGACCAGGGTGCCATCGCGCCCGGCAATGCCGCCGCGCTGCAGGACGAAGACCTCGACTTCGTGGTGCAGATCTGGCAGGTGGACGGCCGCAGCGTTTACGCCTCGCGCGCCCACCAGGACCTGCCCAACCGCACCACGCTGGGGCTGTCGGAGATCACGGTCGGCCCCGAGCGCTGGCGCAGCTTTGCGGTGGCCGCGCGCGACCGGGTGATCCTGGTGGCCCAGCCGGTGCGCATCCGCGAGGGCCTGGCCGCCAGCGCCGCGCTGCGCAGCGTGTTGCCGCTGGGGCTGGCCGCGCCGCTGATGGCCGCGCTGCTGTGGTGGTTGATCGCGCGGTCACTGCAGCCACTGGCCCGGGTGGCGCGCCAGGTGGGCGAGCAGGACGCCACCGGGCTGGCGCCCTTGCCCGCCACCGGCCTGCCCGACGAGGTGGCGCCGCTGGTCAGCGCGCTGAACGCCCTGCTCGACCGCCTGGCGCAAGCCTGGGGCCAGCAGCGCGCCTTTGTGGCCGATGCCGCGCATGAGCTGCGCTCGCCGCTGACCGCCCTCAAGCTGCAAGCCCAGGTGCTGCGCCGGCTGGACGATGCCGTCGCCCACGGGCCCGAACGTGGCATCGAAGCCCAAGCCGAACTTCAAGCCCAGCGCCAGGCCGCGTTGGACGCATTGACCAGCGGCGTGGACCGCGCCAGCCGGCTGGTGGAGCAGTTGCTGGCGCTGGCACGCACCGAACCCGGCGCGCCGCAACCCGCGCCGCAAGCCGTGGCCCTGGCCGCGCTGCTGCGCCAGGTGCTGGCCGACGCCGTGACGCCGCTGGCCGCCAGCGCTGGCAGCCAGGTCACCCTGGACGCCGACGACAGCATCACCGTGCCCGGCGACGCCGCCGAGCTGCAGGTGCTGGCCCGCAATCTGGTGGACAACGCGCTGCGCTACAGCCCGCCCGGCGGCAGCGTGCAAGTGCGCCTGGCCCGCCAGCCCGGCGGCGCGCTGCTGACCGTGGACGACAGCGGCCCGGGCATCCCCGAGGCCGAGCGCGAGCGGGTGTTCGAGCGCTTTGTGCGTGGCGCGGCGGCGGGCGAGACGGCAGGCAGCGGCCTGGGCCTGGCCATCGTGCGCTCGATCGCCCGCCGCCATGGCGCCACGGTGGGGCTGGGGCCATCGCCGCTGGGCGGCTTGCAGGTGGCGGTGCAGTTCAGCGCCTGAAAGCCCAGGCAGCCACCGCGCAAGGCCAGGAACAGGCCGGTCGTCCCCGGCCTGCTCCTAAGGGACAACCCGGGGTGCCCGCTACAATGGCCCCCGACACGGCGCTACCAGTCACGCCGTGGCAGTCGAACCCGACCTCTGCACAGCCTCATCTGCCTCCCCGACTGGGGCCCTTGGCAACAAGCGGCTGCAGGCCGATCGCACGGCGCCCCGACAGCGGGCGAACCCCCTCCCCATGAAATTCACCGATCTCGGCCTGTCCGAGCCGCTGCTGCGCGCCGTTGCCGACCAAGGCTACGACACCCCCACCCCGATCCAGGTCCAGGCCATCCCCGCCGTGCTGCAAGGCGGCGACCTGATGGGCGGCGCGCAGACCGGCACCGGCAAGACCGCCGGCTTCACGCTGCCGATGCTGCAGCGACTGGCCAACGAGCCGGCCAAGAAGGACGCCAAGGGCCGCATCTGCATCCGCGCGCTGATCCTCACCCCCACCCGCGAGCTGGCCGCGCAGGTCGAAGAAAGCGTACGCACCTACGGCAAATACTTGAAGCTCAGCAGCATGGTGATGTTTGGCGGCGTGGGCATGCAGCCGCAGATCAATGCGCTGCGGCGTGGCGTGGACATCCTGGTGGCCACCCCCGGCCGCCTGCTCGACCACCACCAGCAGGGCACGCTTGATCTCAGCCATGTGCAGATCTTTGTGCTGGACGAGGCCGACCGCATGCTCGACATGGGCTTCATCCACGACATCAAGAAGGTGCTGAGCTACCTGCCGGTCAAGAAGCAGAGCCTGCTGTTCTCGGCTACCTTCAGCGACGAGATCAAGACCCTGGCCGACAAGCTGCTGAACAACCCGGTGCTGATCGAGGTGGCGCGCCGCAACCAGACCGCCGAGAACATCGCCCAGAAGGTGCACCCGGTGGGCCGCGAGAAGAAAAAAGCGCTGCTGTCGCACCTGATCAAATCGGGCAACTGGCACCAGGTGCTGGTGTTCACGCGCATGAAGCATGGCGCCAACCGGCTGGCCGAGTTCTTGAACGACGAGGGCATCACGGCGATGGCGATCCACGGCAACAAGAGCCAGGGCGCGCGCACCAAGGCGCTGGCCGATTTCAAGGCCAATGAGCTGCAGGTGCTGGTGGCCACCGACATCGCCGCGCGTGGCATCGACATCGACCAGCTACCCCATGTCGTCAACTTCGAGCTGCCGAATGTGCCCGAGGACTATGTGCACCGCATCGGCCGCACCGGCCGGGCCGGCGCCCAGGGCGAGGCCATCAGCCTGGTCTGTGTGGACGAGGACATCTTCCTGCGCGACATCGAAAAACTCATCAAGCGCAGCATCCCGAGTGAGGTGATCGCCGGCTTCGAGCCGGCGTCGGGCGAGCGCGCCGAGCCCATCGTGCTGGGCCGCATGACCATCGGCGTGGGCGGCACCCGCCGCAACGCCGGCGGCGGTTTTGGCGGTGGCCGCCCGGGTGGCGGCGGTGGTGGTGGCGGCCGGCGTGATGGCGGCCACGGCAGTGCACATGGCGGTGGCCACGGCAGCGCCAGCCGGCCGGGCGGCGGTGGTGGTGGCGGTGGCCGGCCCTCGCCAGGCGCTGCGCCTGCCCGGGGCGGCCAGGGTGTTGGCGGTGCCCGCAGCAGCAGCGGCAGCAGCAGCAGCAGCGGTGGTGGTGGCGGTGGGCCCCGCAGCGGTGGTGGCGGTGGCTACGGTGTTGGTGGCGGTGGCAACAGCCGCCCCGGCGGCCGCTCGGGCCCGCCCAAGCGCTGAAGCCCGACCCTGTCCCGTCTGTGCATGATGGCCCGCTGCGTTTGCCAACCAGCCTCCAGCCCACTTGACCGCAAGGCCTGACGCGATGGTGACCTCCAGCGCCGCCAGACTCCGGCCCCGGGTGGTGGTGGCCGGTGCCACCGGTCTGGTCGGCCGTGCCGTGCTGGCCCTGCTGGCCAGCCGTCCGGCGCCAGCCGGCCTGCCGCGCAGCGCCAGCGTGGTTGCGCTGGTGCGGCAAACCATCCAACTGGCCAGTCTGCCGGCTGGCGTGAAGGGCCAGTGCGTCGACCTGGCGGCACTCGGCCGCGCCGGTGTCGAAGGCCTGGCGCCGCTGGACTGGGCCATCTGCTGCCTGGGCACCACGATCAAGGCGGCCGGCTCGCAGGCGGCCTTCCGGGCGGTCGATTTCGATGCGGTGCTGGCCTTTGCCCGTGCCGCCAAGGTGGCTGGCGCCAGCCGGCTGGCTGTCGTCTCGGCGATGGGCGCGCAGCCGCGCTCGGCAGTGTTCTACAACCGCGTCAAGGGCGAGATGGAGCAGGCCCTGATCGCGCTGGATCTACCGCGCCTGGTGATCGCCCAGCCCTCGCTGCTGTTGGGTGAACGGGCCAGCCTGGGCCAGCCCAGCCGCGCCGGTGAGGCCCTGGCGCAGCGCCTGATGCCGCGCATCGCCCGCCTGCTGCCACGCAGCCTGCGGCCGATCCGGGCCGATGCAGTGGCGCTGGCGATGATCGCCGCGCTGGCGGCCGACGGCCCTTTGGTCAGCCGGCTCAGCTCGGCCGATCTGCAGGCCCTGGCCGACCAGGCCGGGCTGCGCACCAGACCTTGAAGGGCGGCTGCGGCTCAGCGCCCGCCGCAGACCGCACAGCCGGCTTGGCGCGCCATGCGGATCTCGGTCCATTCCATCGCCCGGGCATCCAGCATCTGCAGGCGCCCGGCCAGTGAGCTGCCCACCCCCATCAGCAGCTTGAGCGCCTCGGCCGCCTGCACCGTGCCGATGATGCCCACCAGCGGCGCAAACACACCCATGGTCGCGCAGCGCACGTCCTCGAAGGTGGCCTCGGCCGGGAAGATGCAGGCATAGCAAGGCGCATCGGCCTGGCCGCTGTCATAGACCGACACCTGGCCGTCAAAGCCGATGGCCGCACCCGAGACCAGCGGCTTCTTGTGCGCCACACAGGCCGCATTGACGGCATGCCGAGTCTGGAAGTTGTCGCTGCAGTCGATCACCACATCGGCCTGCTGCACGGCGCTGTCCAGCCAGCCAGCGTCGGCCCGCAGGATCACCGGCCGCAGTTGCACGTCCGGGTTGATCGCGGCCACCGTCTGGCGTGCCGACTCGGCCTTGGGCTGGCCGACGCGAGACAGTTGGTGGGCGATCTGGCGCTGCAGATTGGTCAGGTCCACCGTGTCGTGGTCCACCAGCGTGATGCGCCCGACCCCGGCGGTGCCCAGGTACATCACCACCGGCGAGCCCAGCCCGCCGGCACCGATCACCAGCGCGTGGCTGGCCAGCAAGCGGGCCTGGCCCTCGATGCCGATCTCGTCCAACAGGATGTGGCGCGAGTAGCGCAGCAACTGGTCATCGTTCATCGGGCGAGCATAAACAAAAAGCCCGCCGAAGCGGGCTCTGCGATGGCGCAAGTGCGCCTACTGCTTGTCGGCGTCCAGCGCGGCCTTGCGCTCGCTCAGGGTCTTGCTCACCGCCACCGGCCGGCCCTTCAACTGGTTGAGCGCCTGCTGCAGCGGGAAGTCCTCGGCACCGCCAAACTCGGGCAGGGGCTTGGGCGCCTCGCGGGTCTTGGCGGCCAGGTCTTCGAGCTTCTTGCGGGCCTCGTCGCGGGCCTTGTCGCGGGCTTCGTCCTTGGCGTCCTTGGCGTCCTTGCTGTTGTTGAGGTGCTTCTCCAGGTCGGCCTCGCGCATGCGCAGCGCGGCAAACACATTGCCCTCGGCGGTCTCGTCGATCCACACATCGGGCACGATGCCCTTGGCCTGAATGGATCGGCCGCTGGGCGTGTAGTAGCGCGCAGTGGTGATCTTCAGGCCGGTCTCGGCGGGCAACTGGCGCACGGTCTGCACCGAGCCCTTGCCGAAGGTCTGCGCGCCCATGATGGTGGCGCGCTTGTGGTCTTGCAGCGCACCGGCCACGATCTCACTGGCCGAGGCCGAGCCCTCGTTGACCAGCACCACCAGCGGCACGGTCTTGAGTGCGGCCGGCAGCTTGCGCAGCGGATCAGCGCCGCCCCGGCGCACATAGAACTCGGGCGAGGCCTTGAAGGTGGCGCGCGACTCGACCAGTTGGCCGTTGGTGGAGACCACCGTGGCCTCATTGGGCAAGAAAGCCGCCGCCAAGGCCACCGCACCTTCGAGCAGGCCGCCCGGGTCATTGCGCAGATCGAGCACCAGGCCCTTCAAGTTGGGATCGGCCTTGTACAGGTCTTCGATCTTGCGGGCGAAGTCATCGATGGTGCGGTCCTGGAACTGGCTGACGCGGATCCAGGCATAGCCGGGCTCGACCGGCTTGGCGCGCACGCTTTGCACGCGGATTTCTTCGCGGGTGATGGTGACCGGGAAGCTGCGCGTCTCGTCCTTGCGGAAGATCGTCAGCACCACCTTGGTATTGGGTTCACCGCGCATGCGCTTGACGGCTTGCTCCAGGCCAAGGCCTTTCACCGGTGTGTCGTCGATCCGGGTGATCAGGTCGCCGGGCTTCAAACCCGCACGGAAGGCCGGTGAGCCCTCGATCGGCGAGACCACCTTGACCAGGCCGTCCTCCATGCCGATCTCGATGCCCACCCCGACGAACCTGCCGCTGGTGCCTTCGCGGAATTCTTTGAAACTCTTTTTGTCGAAGTAGACCGAGTGCGGATCCAGCCCGGCCACCATGCCGCCGATGGCGTCGGAGATCAGCTTTTTCTCGTCAACCGCCTCGACATAGTCGCTCTTGACCATGCCGAAAACCGCCGCCAATTGCTGAAGCTCTTCAATCGGCAGGGGCGACACAGCGCCCCGCGCAAAGGCCTGCAACTGCGTGGTGGTCAGCGCGCCGGCCACCGCACCCAGTGCCAGCAGGCCCACCACCTTGAATTTGCCCGTCATGTAGCCCGCCTTGGGCCTGAGGGCCCGCATCCACGTCGATCGATCAGCCAAGTATAGGGCTGTGCCTTTACAGGGGAGTGGCTGCGGCGCTGGAAGTTGCAGGGCTTTGCACGGCCTTTTCACACGCTGCCGGCCAGCCAGACTGGCCGCTGCGGGCCTCGGATAAGCTGCGGCCCCATGGACAACCAACACCCCGACCTGACCGCCCGCAACTTCCCCAGCGCCGAGCAGGACGCCCATGGCGCCAAGGCACCGTCGCGCTACGGCGGGCCCAAGAGCGCGTTCCGGCTGGCCTTCACCGACACAGAATTTTTGCTGCGCGAGGAACTGCGCCCGGTGCGCATGCAGCTGGAGCTGCTCAAGCCCGAGCTGGTGCAGCGCGAGCTGGGGGTGGAATCGACCATCGTGATCTTTGGCAGCGCCCGCATCAGCAGTGGCGAGGACGCCGCGGCCCGGCTGGCCCAGGCCCGGGCGGCCGACGATGCCCAGGCGCTGCGCCGGGCCGAGGCGGCGCTGGCCATGAGCCACTACTACGACGAAGCGCGCCGCTTTGGCGCGCTGGTGACCGAGCGCTCGCGCGCGTTCGACACGCCCATTTACGTGGTCACCGGCGGTGGCCCCGGCATCATGGAGGCCGGCAATCGCGGCGCCTTTGATGTGGGCGGCAAGAGCATTGGCCTCAACATCGTGCTGCCGCACGAGCAAGAGCCCAACCCCTACATCACGCCCGAGCTGTGTTTCCAGTTCCATTACTTTGCACTGCGCAAGATGCATTTTTTGATGCGCAGCATCGCGCTGGTGTGCTTCCCCGGCGGATTTGGCACCCTCGACGAGCTGTTCGAGACCATGACCCTGGTGCAGACCGGCAAGAGCCGCAGGCGGCCGATCCTGCTGTTCGGTCGCACTTTCTGGGAGGGCTTGATCAACTTCCAGCAATTGGTCGACACCGGCATGATCAGCCCGGCCGACCTGGACTTGTTCCACTATGTCGAGACCGCCGAGGAAGCCTGGGCGCTGCTGGCCGCGCACTACGGTTTTGATGCCACGCCCACCTTGACCGGCGAGTTTGCCGACGACATCTGACTGCAAGGCCCCCCATGAAACCCAGCATCAGCCTGATCGGTGCACCCACCGACATCGGCGCCGGCAGCCGTGGTGCCAGCATGGGCCCCGAGGCGATGCGGGTGGCCAATTTGCAAGCCGTGCTGGAGGGCCACGGCCTGCGGGTGGTGGACCGTGGCAACCTCAGCGGCCCGGCCAACCCCTGGTTGGCGCCGGTGGACGGCTACCGCCACCTGGCCGAGGTGGTGGCCTGGAACCAGGCGGTGCACGACGCGGTGCTGGCCGACTTGCGCAGCGGCCATTTGCCGATCTTGCTGGGTGGCGACCATTGCCTGGGCCTGGGCTCGATCAGCGCGGTGGCGCGCCACTGCCGCGAGGCCGGCAAGAAGCTGCGCGTGCTGTGGCTGGACGCCCATGCCGACTTCAACACCAACGACCTGACCCCCAGCGGCAACACCCACGGCATGCCGGTGGCTTGCCTGTGCGGGCTGGGGCCGAAAGCGCTGATCGAGATCGGCGCCGTGGATGGTCACACCGGACCGGCGATCAACCCCAAGTGGCTGCGCCAGATCGGCATCCGCTCGGTCGACGCCGGTGAAAAGCGCCTGGTGCACCAGATGGGCCTGGAGGTGTTTGACATGCGCTTCATCGACGAGATGGGCATGCGCCACACCATGGAACTGGCGCTGGCCACGCTGGATGCCAACACCCATCTGCATGTCAGTTTTGATGTCGATTTTCTCGACCCGGCAATCGCCCCGGGCGTGGGCACCACCATCCCCGGCGGGCCCACCTACCGCGAAGCCCAGCTGTGCATGGAGATGATCGCCGACACCGGTCGCCTGGCCAGCCTGGACGTGATGGAGCTGAACCCGGCACTGGACGTGCGCAACCAGACCGCCTTGCTGGCGGTGGACTTGATCGAGAGCTTGTTTGGCAAAAGCACCTTGATGCGGGCCTCGGGCTGACGCAGCCGCCGTTGAGCCAAGGCGCGCGCCGGGCGGGCCGCCATTCACCCCAGGTTCAAGGCCCGTCCTTGCGCACCAAGGTGTAGCGGTATTGAAGCCGCTGCCGGTTTATGCTCCGCCGCCATGCGCATCCCATCCTCCCGCCGCTGGCCCTGCCCCCCACCCGCCCGGCGCCTGGCCGGCCCGGGCCAGCCGAGGGCCGCCCGGTGAAGCGCCGCTTTGTGCTGGGCACGCTGGCCGCTGGTGGCGCGCTGGTGCTGGGCTGGGGCCTGCTGCCGCCGCGCCAGCGCCTCTCGGGCAGCAGCGCGCTGCCGGTGGCCGCCGGCCAGCAGGCCTTCAATGGCTGGCTCAAGATCGGCAGCGATGACATGGTCACGGTGATGGTGGCCAAGAGCGAGATGGGGCAAGGCGTGCTCACCAGCCTGGCGATGCTGCTGGCCGACGAGCTGGACGCCGATTGGCCGCGCCTGCGCACCGAGCATCCGCCGCTGGACGCGATCTACAACAACCTGGCCTCGGTGGTCGACAGCCTGCCCTTCCACCCCGACAACCACGGCCTGGCCAAGCGCTTTGCCGGCTGGATGACGGCCAAGACGCTGCGCGAGTTCGGCCTGATGATGACCGGCGGTTCGTCCAGCGTGAAGGATTTGTGGGCGCCGATGCGCGAGGCCGGGGCCAGCGCCCGGGCGATGCTGGTGGGCGCCGCGGCTGAGGCCTGGCAGGTGCCGGCGGCCGATTGCCGGGTGGCCGCCGGGGTCGTCAGCCATGCTGCCAGCGGCCGCAGCCTGCGCTTTGGGGCGCTGGCCGAGCGCGCCGCCCAGCGCCCGCTGCCCGGCAGCGTGACGCTCAAATCGCCGGCCGATTTCAAGCTGATCGGCAAGCCCCAGCACCGCCTGGACGCAGCCGGCAAACACGACGGCAGCGCCCGCTTTGGCCTGGACACCGTGCTGCCCGGCCAGCGCTATGCCAGCGTGCAGATGTGCGCCACCCTGGGTGGCAGCGTGGCCAGTTTTGACGGCCTGGCGGCCCAGGCCCTGCCCGGCGTGCTGAAGGTGATCGCCGTGCCCGGCCTGCGCGGCGGCACCGGCGGCGTGGCGGCCATCGCCGACACCCCCTGGCATGCGATGCAGGCGGCCAAAGCGGTGGCGGCCAGCGTGCAGTGGGAGCACGGCCCGGCCGCCGGCTTGTCCAGCGCCGGTATCACCGCCCAGCTGCAAGCCGCGCTGGCCCAGGACGACGGCTTTGCCTATTTCAGCCAGGGCGACGCTGCCGCCGCGCTCAATGGCGCCGCCAAGACATTGACCGCCGAATACCACGCGCCGCTGCTGGCCCATGCCACGCTGGAGCCGATGAACTGCACCGTGCTGTTCACGCCCGACGCCCCCAGCGGCGCCAAGCCGGTGATCAAGGCCCAGGTCTGGGCGCCCACCCAGGTGCCCGGCCTGGCGCGCTATGTGGCCGCGCAAGCCCTGGGGCTGGACAGCGAGCAGGTGGCGGTCCATGTGACGCTGCTGGGCGGTGGTTTCGGCCGCCGGCTGGATGTGGACTTTGTGGCGCAGGCCGCGCTGATCGCCCGCCAACTGCCCGGCGTGCCGGTGCAGACCTTCTGGACCCGCGAGCAAGACAGCACCCACGACTTCTACCGCCCGCCCTGTGTGGCGCGCTACCAGGCCGGCCTGGATGCCAAGGGCCGGGTGCTGGCCTGGACGGCGGCCTCGGCCGGCCCGTCCATCGTCCACCAGGTGCTCAAGCGGGTGTTTGGGATGCCCGGCGCCGGGCCCGACAAGACCACCGCCGAGGGCGCTTTCGACCAGGCCTACGAGTGGCCGGCGGCGCGCGTCAGCCACCAGACCGTCGAGCTGGCGGTGCCGGTGGGTTTCTGGCGCTCGGTCGGCCATTCGCACCAGGCGTTTTTCAAGGAGAGCTTTGTCGATGAGGTGGCGTTGGCGGCCGGGCAGGACCCGCTGGCCTTCCGCCTGGCGATGCTCAAGCAGCACCCGCGGCATGCCGCCGTGCTGCAGCGCGCTGCCGCCCAAGCCGGCTGGGGCCAGCCGCTGGCGCCGGCCGCCGATGGCGCGATGCGCACCCAGGGCATCGCGCTGCATGAATCGTTTGGCAGCATCGTGGCCCAGGTGGCCGAGGTCTCGATCGACCCGGCCAGCCCCAAACGCATCCGCGTGCACCGGGTGGTGGTGGCCATCGACTGCGGCCTGGCCGTCAACCCCGACGGCATCGCCCAGCAGATGGAGGGCGCGGTGGTGTTTGGCCTGACTGCCGCGCTCTACGGCGAGATCACCCTCGACAAGGGCCAGGTGCAGCAGACCAACTTCCACCAGCAGATGCTGCTGCGCGGCAGCGAGTGCCCAATCATCGAGACCCACATCCTGCCCAGCAGCCAGCCGCCCGAAGGCGTGGGCGAGCCCGGCACCCCGCCCATCGCCCCGGCGGTGGCCAACGCGCTGTTTGCGCTGACCGGCCAACGCCTGCGCAGCCTGCCGCTCAGGCTGGCCTGATGGACGCCCCCAAGATGACCACCACCCTCCGCATCAACGACCAGACCCACCAAGTGGCCGCCGAGCCCGACACCCCGCTGCTGTGGGAGCTGCGCGGTGAGCTGCAGATGACCGGCACCAAGTTTGGCTGCGGCATGGCGCTGTGCGGCGCCTGCACGGTGCAGATCGACGGCCAGCCGACGCGCGCCTGCGTCACCCCGATCTCGGCCGTGGGCGAGCGCACGGTGTCGACCATCGAGGGCCTGCAAGGGCGTGAGATCGCCGCGCTACGCCAGGCCTGGACCGCGCTGGACGTGGTGCAGTGCGGCTGGTGCCAGAGCGGCCAGTTGATGGCCGCCAGCGCCCTGCTCAAGGCCACGCCCCAGCCCAGCGACCCCCAGATCGACGCCGCGATGGACGGCAACCTGTGCCGCTGCGGCACCTACCCGCGCATCCGGGCGGCCATCCACCAGGCCGCCAAGGCTTTGTCAATCGCCTGAGACCGGCGGCAGCGGCACCGCACCCGGCCGCAGCCGGCATTCGTCGAACAGCCGTACCGTGCAGGCGGCACACACCGCATCGTCGAGCAGCGGCACGATGCTGGCGATGGCACTGTGCTTGTCGGGGAAGACATGGCCGGCGCTCAGCCGATCCAGGAAGCCGGTGCGCCGCCACAGCGCCAGCACCTGCGGCCTGGGGCGGTGGAAGTAGAGGTCGCCGCCCAGCGCGCGGCGCCGCAACAGCTCGTCGTCCCACAAGTCAGCGCCGGCCAGGTCGAGGGTGTTCATGCTCTTGGCCATCACCAGCAGATGGCGCTGGCCATCGGCGCCGGCACGGGCCCGCGCCCGCAGGCCGCGCAGATGGTCGGCCACATGGGGCAAGGCACCAAACCAGACCGAGCCCTCCATCCGCAGCAGCTTGAGCTGCGGGCACTCGGGCAGGGCTTGCGGCGGCGCGGCGCCGGCATCGACCACCGCGTCGACCACCAGGTCGACCACCACGAACGGCCGGCCGGGCCGGCGGCTGTCAAAACCCATGCTGCGCAGTGCCGGCCGCGCCATGCGGTAGAGATAGACCACCAGCGACAAGGCCACCCCGGCCAGCACCGCCACCTCCAGCCGCAGCGCCAGCGTGGCCAGCGCGGTGGCCAGCGCCACCGCAAACTCGCTGCGGTCCAGCCGCCAGACGCGGGCCCAGGCGGCGGGGTCCACCAGGGCCCAGGCCACCAGCAGCAGCAGCGCGCTCACACCCGCCAGCGGTATCCAGGCCAGCAGCGGCCCGGCCAGCGCCACCAGCGCCACCAACCAGCCAGCGGCGGCCACCCCGGCCAGCGGGCTGCGCGCACCGGCCTGCAAATTGGGCAGCGAGCGGTTGAGCGACCCGCACACCAGCATCCCACCGGTGACCGACGCCGCCAGGTTGGCCAGGCCCTGGCCCAGGCATTCGCGGTTGGTGTCGATGGCCTGGCCGCTGCGCCCGGCCAGCAGCTTGGCCACCGCCATGGCCTGGCCCAGCGCGACGATGGTCAGCGCCAGCGCGGCCGGCAACAACTGCGGCAGCAGCGCCGAGAACTGCTGCAGTGACAGCGCCCCGCTGCTGCCGCCACCGCCCTGCAGATTGATCGGTAGCTGCCACACCGGCCAGGCCGACGGCGGGCTGCCCAGGCGCAGCGGCGGCGCGCTCTGCCAAGCCTGAAGCAGCGCGTCGCCAGCGGGCAGCGCCAGGGCCCAGGTGGCGACCATGCCCACCCCCAGCGCCAGCAGCGCATGCGGCCCGCGGGCCCAGGCCAGGCGCAAGGCCAATGCGGCCAGCAAGGTGGCGCCGCCTACCATCAACGCGGCCGGCGACAGCCCCGCCGCCCAGGCCTGCAGCGGCGATGCCCGCCCGGCCGCTCCCATCGGCCCGGCCAGCGCATACCAGGCGATCAGCCCAGCCGCGCCGCTGGTGAAACCCAGCATCACCGACGGCGAGATGAAGTTGGCCAAGGCCCCCAGCCGCGCCAGCGCCAGCGCCAATTGCATCAGGCCCACGCCCAGCGTCAACACCAGCGCCAGCGGCAGCAGCAGGCGGGCATCGCCGGCCGCCAGCGGCAGCAGCATCGCGCCCAGCGCCAGCGAGGTGGCATTGGTCGGCCCGGTCAGCACATGCCAGCTCGACCCCGCCAGCGCCGCCACCGCACAGGGCAGCACCGCTGCGGCCAGCCCCATCGCCGGGGGCAGGCCGGCCAGCGCGGCAAAGGCAATCGCCTGCGGCAGCACCAGCACCGCGCCCAGCAGCCCGGCCAGCGCGTCGGCGCGCAAGGATGCCGGGCTCAGCGTCTGCACCCAGGGGCCCAGCAGCCGGGCCAGGCTGGCAAATGCAGGCGGCAACAAGGTCATGGCTGGAGCGTATCAGCGGGCTTGGCTGGGCCACTGCGCTGTGCGGCCGTCAAAATCGCCGGCAACCCGCCTGGAGACCCGTCGATGCCCACCCCTTGCCGCCCCAGTTCCAGCCCAAACCCCGGCGCCAGCACCGCCCAGCCGCCCAGGCGCAGCGCGGCAGCGCGCCGGTCGCGCGGGCCGTGCCCGGGCCTGTTGACGCTGGGCCTGGCCGGGCTGTTGGGCTTGGCCGCCTTGTTGACGCCGGCCCGGCCAGCGCTGGCGGCCACCCTGCGCGTGGCCAGCGCCTTCGACCCGCAGACCATGGACCCGCACGCGGTGGCGCTGCTCTACCACACCCGGGTGGTGCACCAGGTCTATGAATCCCTGGTGTCGCGCGACGAGGCCTTCAAGCTGGCGCCGCAACTGGCCCAGAGCTGGGCCATGAGCGGGCCCACCAGTTGGCGCTTCCAGCTGCGGCCGGGGGTGGTCTTCCATGACGGCAGCGCCTTCACTGCCGACGATGTGGTGTTCTCGATCACCCGGGCGCTGGGGCCCAGCTCGCAGCGCAGCTTCACGCTCAAGGGCGTCAGCGCGGTCAAGAAGATCGACAGCCTGACCGTGGACTTCTTGCTGAACGCGCCCGACGCCGTGCTGCCCGACAAGCTGACCTATGTGGCGATGGTCAGCAAGGCCTGGTGCCAGCAGCATGGGGTGGAGCGGGCGCAGGATTTCAACGCCAAGCAAGAGACCTTCACGGTGCGCAATGCCAACGGCACCGGGCCCTACCAGCTGGCCCGCTACGAGCCCGATGTGCGGGTGCAACTGACTCGCTTCGCCCAGTGGTGGGGCCGCACTGACGCGCGCAATGGCAATGTCGATGCGGTCACGTTTTTGTCCATCAAGAGCGACGCCACCCGGCTGGCCGCACTCAGCTCGGGCGAGGTCGATCTGGTGCTCGACCCGCCGTTCCAGGATGTCGAGCGGCTCAAGGCCGACCCCAAGTTCAGCGTGGTCACCAGCGCCGACCTGGGCACCCAGTACCTGACCTTCGACCAGGCCCGCGACGAGCTGCTGTACAGCGATGTCAAGGGCGCCAACCCCTTCAAGGACAAACGGGTGCGGCGAGCGGTGGCGCATGCCATCAACATCGACCTGATCGTGCAAAAGGTGCTGCGCGGCCAGGCCACGCCCACCGGGTCCTTCATCTCACCCTTGGTCGATGGCCACACGCCCGAGCTGGACCGCCGCCTGCCCTACGACCCGGCCAAGTCCCGCGCGCTGCTGGCCCAGGCCGGCTACCCGCAGGGCTTTGGGGTGACGCTGGATTGCGTGAACGTGGCCTGGCGCGAAGGGGTGTGCCAGGCGGCCACCGCGATGCTCACCCAGGTGGGCATCCGCACCACGCTGCGCAGCTCGGCCACCAACCAGTTCTTTCCCAAGTTGAGCCAGGCCACCGCCAGCTTCATCGAATACGGCTGGACCCCCACCACCGACGCCTGGAGCACGCTGAATGCGCTGGTGCGCACCTGGGACCCGCAGGGCGGCGGCAGCTTCAATGCCGGCCGCTACAGCCGGCCCGAGCTCGACGCGCTGATCGACGCGGTGCGCACCGAGCCCGACCTGGTCAAGCGGCGCGCCCGCATCGGCGTGGCGCTGCGCCTGATCCAGGACGACCTGCCCTATATCCCGCTCTACCGCCGCAAGCTCAACTGGGCGATGGCGCGCGGCGTGACGCTGGTGGCCTGGCCCAATGACAGCCTGGAGCTGCGCTGGGTGCGGATGCGCTAGGTCAGCGTTGCGCAGCGCTCGCGGGCCTGGTCGGCGGCGGGCGCCAGGCCCTTGCCGCGTCGGCAACAAAGGCGGCCAGTTGCTGCAGCACGCCCTGCACCAGCCGGCTGGCGGCCAGCACGCCGCCGTAGGGGTCGTCGCTGTCGGCGGCCAGCGTCGCATCAAATTCGCGCGATGCCAGCACGCGGCGGGTTCGCTCATCGACCAAGGTGGCGCGCAGCGTGAACCGCACCAGGCTGGGGCCGCTGCCAAACTGCTGCAGCAGGCGGATGATTTCGGTGTCGAGCCGCAGGTCACCGGCGGCCGCGCCCGGTGTCGGCACCACCGCACTGAAAGCGCCGGTGCGGGCCGCAGCGGCCACCAGCAAGGGCGCCAGCATGCGGGCCGGTGGGTCAACCCATTCGCTGTGCGCAAAGTATTCGAGCTTCTGCGCTGACCGCACGTAGAGGATGCGCTGGCTCTCGAAGCCGGCTGCGGCATGCGGTGGATTGACGATCAGCGTGGGCGCGCCGCTGGCGGCAAGCGCCGGCTGGGACGCCTCCGGCGCGCCTGGGGCGACCGCAGCGTCGAGGGCGTAAAACGCCGGTGGCGGCGTGGCCGGCGGCCGCAACACACTGCAGGCGGCCACGCCGGCCAGCCAGCAGGCACCAAGGAGCAGGCGGCACAGGCGCAACAGCGGGGCCGGGTTCATGGTCTGGCCGCCTGGTTGGATCGCCCGGCGGCCGGGCTCGGCGGCGGCCCTTCGCCCGGCCCGTCCGGCACTGTCTTGCGGCCGAACAGCAGGCCGGCCGGGTTGCGTTCGGTCTGCTCGGTCAGCCGGCGCAACGAGACTGCCAGCACGCTGAGGTCGCCCAGCAGGCGTTCGATCTCGGGCAGGGCCTCGGCGCTGAAGCGCTTGAGGTCGGCGCCCACCGACGCCACCGTCTCGGCGGCCTGGCTGCTGGCGGCCGCCGTCTGGCTGCCCATTTTCTCCACCGCGTCGGCGCTGCGGCCGATGCGGTCGATCACCGGGCCGAGTTGCGCGCTGACGCGGGCACTGTTGTCAAAGGTGCGGGCGGCGCTGACGATGCCGGCGTCCAGCGTGTCGCGGCGCGCGGCCAGGGTGTGGGCCAGGCTGGCGATGTCGGCCAGCGCGCTCTTGAAGGCGGCCTGGTTCTCGGCGCTCAACACCGCGTTGATGGTGGTCGAGGTGCTGTCGAGTTTGGCCAGCACCGTGGTCAGCACGTTTTCCAGGCGGGCGCTCAGCGATGGCTTGGTGCGGATCACCGGGTAGGGGGCGCCGGCCACCGCCTGCAGCAGCGCTGCATTGCGGGCGCCGCCGCTCAGCTCGACATAGGCGATGCCGGTCAGGCCCTGGGTCTTGAGCACCGCCACGGTGTCCTCGCGGATCGGCGTGCCGCGCTCGATCGCGAACAGCAGGTTGACCCGCTCGGGCTTGTCCGGGTCGAGCTCGATGGCCCGCACCTTGCCGACATCGACGCCGTTGTACTTGACCGGGGCGTTCAGGTTCAGGCCCGCCACCGACTCTTCCATGACGGCCAGGTAGAGCGCGTAGTGCTTCTGGAAGGCGCCGCCCGCGGCCAGCCACAGCACGCCACCGATCAGCGCCGCGCTGAGCAGCAACACGAAGCCGCCCACCAGGCTGAGGTTCACTTTGGTTTCGATGGGGCGCTCCCGGGCTGGGCGGCGCGGCCGCGCGGGCCGTCGAAGAACTGGCGCACCGCCGGGCGCTCGATCTCTGCCAGCTCGGCCATCGAGCCGATGGCCTGGACTCGGCCGTCACCCAGCACCGCCACCCGGTCGGCCACCTGCCACAGCAGATCGAGGTCGTGGGTGATCATCACGATGGTCAGGCCGAACAGCGCGCGCAGCTCAAGCACCAACTGGTCCACCCCGGCCGCGCTTTGCGGGTCGAGCCCGGCGGTCGGCTCGTCCAGGAACAGCAGCTCGGGGTCGAGCGCCAGCGCGCGGGCCAGCGAGGCCCGTTTGAGCATGCCGCCGGACAACTCGGACGGGTATTGCGCGCCGACCTCGGGCGCCAGCCCGGCCATCGCCAGCTTCCAGGCGGCGATCTCGTCGATCAGCTTGTCATCGAGCGCGCTGTGCTCGCGCAAGGGCAGGCCGACGTTCTCGGCCACGGTGAGCGCGCCGAACAGGCCGCCATGCTGGAACATCACGCCCCAGCGTCGGCGCAAGGCGGTAGCGGCGCTGTCGTCCGCCAGATCCGCCAGGCCGGCCAGATCGACGCCCAGCACTTTGATGGTGCCGGCGTCCGGGCGCTTGAGCAGGATCATCTCGCGCAGCAGCGTGGATTTGCCCGAGCCGCTGCCGCCGATCAACGCGAAGATCTCGCCTTGCTGCACAGCCAGGTCGATGCCGGCATGCACCACATGCTCGCCAAAGCGCGTCGTCACACCCTGCAGTTCGATGGCGGCAGGCACGCTAGAGATCCAGCGCGCTGAAGGCGACCGAGAACAGCGCATCGGCGACGATCACCAGAAAGATGGCCTGCACCACGCTCTGGGTGGTCTGGCGGCCGACCTGGTCGGCGCCGCCGCGGGTGCGAAAGCCCTGGAAGCAGCCGACCACCGCGATGATGGCGGCAAACACCGGTGCCTTGCCAATGCCCACCAGGTAGGCGGTGATGCTGACGGCCTTGGCAAAGCGATCCAGAAACTCGGCAAAGCTGACCCCCAGCTGGGCCCGCGCCATCAGCATGCCGCCGAACACGCCCAGCGCGTCGGCGAACACCGTCAGCAGCGGCATCGCGATCATCAGCGCGATGATTTTCGGCAGCACCAGCAACTCGATCGGTGCGATGCCCAGGGTGCGCAGCGCGTCGATCTCTTCGGTCACCGCCATGGTGCCGATCTGCGCCGCGTAGGCCGAGCCCGAGCGCCCGGCGATGATGATGGCGGTGATCAGCGGCGCAAACTCGCGCAGCATCGACAAGCCGACCAGGTCGGCGACGAAGATGTTGGCGCCATAGCGCCGCAACTGGTCGGCGCCCTGGTAGGCGACCACGATGCCCAGCAAGAAAGACAGCAAGCCGACGATCGGCAGCGCGTCGAATCCCGCCGTGCGGATGTTGAACAGCACCGGGCGCCAGCGCAGCCGTGACGGCTGCCGCACACCGGCCACCAGCACCAGCGCGCTTTCACCCAGGAAGGCCAGCAAAGCGCTGGCCTGCTCAGCGGCGCCCAGCGCGCCACGGCCGACGCGCGCCAGCAGCGCCGGCCGCAGTAAAGCCACCGGCGCGGGTTTGGCGGCCAGCGCGGCGACATGCGCATCCACCGCCTGGAGCAAGCGCGTGAACTGCGGCCGCAGGCCCTGCAGCTGGACCACCCGGCCCTGGGCCCGCAGGCGCAGCAGCAGTTTTTGCAGCAGCCAGGCACCGGCGGTGTCGAAGGCCTCGATACCACTGGCCTCGACGCTGGCCGGCAGGCCGTCGGTCAGCCGCAAGCCATCGATCTGCGCGGTGATCGCCGCACAGCCGCGCGCCGTCCAGGGCCCCGACAGCGTCAGCGCCTGCGGGGTGGTCTGGGTGATGGCTGCATGCGGCTCTGGCGCGGGTGTCATGGCTGCCGCGAAGCTTGGGGGAATTCAAGGGCGCGGTATGTGCGACAGCGAACGCAGCCGGCCCGGCGCTGCGGCGGGCCCGGGCCTCGGCTTGTTGGCTGCGTGCCTGCAAACGTGCCTGTAAACGATGGCCAAGCGCGCAATTGCACCGCTTCGACGGCCCTTCCGCAGGCCCGGGCCAGGCCCAAGCGGGCCGCGCCGATCAACAATCACTTTTATCAAAAAAGCTTTGTCAACCCCTGGATCAAAGGGGTGGACCTGACATCCGTGCCCTGCCTGCCGCGCTGCAAAAGGAAAAGTCCCTTGACCACCTTGTCGAACTTCACGGTCCTGATTGAAAGCTGCCAGCCCCGCCGGCTGCTGGCCTGGGCTGCCGCCACGCTAGCGCTGACAGGCGCGTTGGCCGGCATGAACCGGGCCCATGCAACCGTCAGCGCGCCTATCGCCACTGATCTGCAGCAGGTGCTGGCGGCGCCGTCCACCCCCAAGCTGAGCTGGGCCAAGGATGTCAATGGCCTGCGCATGGTCAAGGTGCTGATCGTTGCCAAGAGCGGCGACCCCGACCTGGTTGCGCTGCGCAACGATGTGATCGCCCGCGGCGGCGCGGTCTACTTCCGCTATGTCTCGGTGGCCGCGCTGTCGGCGATGTTGCCGGCCAGCCAGGTGGCGGCCATCGCGGCGCGCAGCGATGTGCAGGGCGTCTCACCCAACCGCCTGACTGCCCGCAGCGCCAGCGCGCTGGAAGCCGTCACCGGTGCACTGAACCTGCGCAGCTACAACGGCAACAGCGCCAACTACAGCGGGCTGGACGGCAGCGGCGTGGGCATCGCGGTGCTGGATTCGGGCATTGGCTGGAGCCACCTGAACCTGATGGCCAGCGACGGCAAGACCCCCCGGGTGGCCAGGGCGGTGGACTTCCAGAAGACTGGCGACGCCACCCTGGTGGGCGCCAAGGACTGGACGCCCGGCGTCGACGCGGCGGCTGCGCTGTCCCCGGCCAGCGCGGCCCTGGCTGACTACGAGGCCAAGATCGACACCACCGGCAAGAACCGCAACGACCTCTACGGCCACGGCACGCATGTGGCCAGCGTGGCCGCCGGGCGCAGCGGCAACCCGGCCAAGGCCTCGGCGGGGCTGGCCCCCGGCGCCCGGCTGTACGACGTCAAGGTGCTCGACGGCAACGGCTACGGCCAGATGAGCGACGTCATCGCCGGCATCGACTGGGTGATCTACCACGCCCGCGAATACAACATCCGGGTGCTCAACCTGAGCCTGGCGGCCGACTCGACCGAGACCTGGCAGACCGATCCGCTGGCGCGCGCCGCGCGTGCTGCGGTGGCCGCCGGCATCACGGTGGTGGCGGCGGCGGGCAACTTCGGCCAGACCGCGGCCGGCGGCGAGCGCTACGGCACGATAGGCTCGCCCGGCCATGACCCGTCGGTGATCACCGTCGGCTCGGCCAACACCCGGGGCACGCTGCAGCGTAGCGACGACAGCGTCAACCTGTTCAGCTCGCGCGGGCCAACGCGGGGCAGCTTCACCGACAGCCACGGCCTGCGTCAGGTCGACAACCTGCTCAAGCCCGACCTGGTCGCGCCGGGCAACCGGGTGGTCGGTGCGATCGGCACCGACAAGGCCGGCAGCAGTGGCTCCTGGAGCTACCTGGCCGAGACCTTCCCGGCACTGACGGCCGACCACGGTGGCCGGAACCAGCGCAACCGCGGGCAGCCGCTGATGAGCCTGAGCGGCACCTCGATCGCCGCACCGGCCGTGGCCGGCGCGGTGGCGCTGATGCTGCAGGCCAACCCGGGCCTGACGCCGCCGCTGATCAAGGCCATGTTGCAGTATTCGGCCCAACCCGTGGCCGGCGCCAACCTGCTGCAGCAGGGTGCCGGGCTGCTGAATGTGGACGGCGCAGTGCGGCTGGCCCAGGCCCTGCGCACCGACATCCGGACTGCGGTCGAGGCCGGCACGCTGCTTGCCGGCGCGCCACTGCTGGCCGCCGGCAAGCTGCTGCCGGCGGCCAGCTCGACGATCAACGGCCAGGCCTTCAACTGGGGCCGCATCGTCTATGCCGGCGGCAACCAGATCGTCAGCGGCGAGGCGCTGTTTGCCGTCCATCAACCGGTCTGGGACCACCGCCTGGTCTGGGCCCGCGACCGGGTACTGCGCGCCGGCATTAGCTGGTGGCCGGCGGCCACCGGGGTGCCGGCCAACACCTATGCCAAGACCATCAGCTGGGCGCCTGCGGCCAACCAGCCGCTGCTGACGGCCGGCGTGCAACGCGCCGGCCTGCTGCTGGGCAGCAGCTCAGCGCTGGGCCTGACCGGCGCCTTCACCCCCGGCGCAACCTTGTCCGGCTGGCTGGCCGCCGGCAGTGGCGTGGTGCTGGCCAACGGCGTGGTGCTCAGCGAAGGCGTGGTG